>CALFMA010000044.1 GCA_937880065.1 uncultured Ruminococcus sp. | reverse complement strand
TTATCTCATTATCAATGCTTACCTTTTCATCGAAATTACTTTCGTCATTATTGTGAAATTCCGTAACTGACGCTACAAAGCTTTCACCAAGATATTTCTGACCTGACGCATCAAAATGCCAGCTGTCGTGCTGATTAAGAGGCATACAATCTACGTATCCTACATTTTCGAGTTGCTCAGAAACCTTTATCATTGCACTTCTTACCATTACCTGATATGCAGGTGCGCCACTGTTCTGACTGTTCCACTTGGGAAGTCCGCAAACAAACGGTACTCTGCTGCAATCGTAACCTGTTGCTTTGGAAAGAGTGTTTCTCATATCATAAATGAGTGTTTCATACAATTCTTTGTATGCTGAAGCCATCTGCAATGTAAACATCTCTGCCTCACCCTGCATCCACCAAACACCCTTGATAACAGGCGTATAGCCGTCTTCAATCAAAAGAGTAAGTGCATTTGCAAGTGTTTCTTCAAAGCGACGATACATATTACCAACCATTGTATCCTTAGAAATATCAATATTATGGTTTTTGATATATGTGGGTGACGTCCAAGTTCCCTGCTTCAATGAAATATCATAATTTGTATCCGGGTAAAGATGAGTTGCACCCCAAGCACATTTGATAATAGCATTCATCTCTCCATCATCTGCGATAGCACTTGCGATACCTATTTCTGCTCCCGAACTGTCAGCAGCAACACCCATACCGAGTGTTACAGGCTCAAATCCGTTCAAAAGATTTTTTCCGTTCCAACGCTCTTGAGCGCCGTAATATAAAACGTTTTCAAATCCATCAACATATCTTTCGTCAGATTTTGCTATAACGTTGCCGGTATCCTTACCGTAACCAACAGCATTTGACTGACCTGCAATTAAATATACGTTAATAATGTTTTCTTTTGCCTTAATGTTTGCATCTTCATTTGGATCAGATCCCTCAGGAGCTGTAGTGCTCGAATCGGTTTCATTATCAGCAACGCAAGATGCTAAAGGAAAGGAAACTGCTAACGTTAACAATAATAACAAAACAATAATTTTTACCTTCATCGTTATTTCCCCCATTTAATGATTATGCAAGGAAGTGCTGTCCCTTCCTTGCTATTTAATATAATTTATTCTGTGTATGTTAAATAGGATGCGCCTGCACCTACAACCTCACCAACATTCTTTCCTGTTGCTACAGTTTTTGCCGTTCCGTAGTTGTAGCAATTTGTTGTTGTCTTTGAAATCTGTCCAAATACGCCACCAACATAGTCAGTTCCGCTGATGTTGCCGTAGTTTACACAATTTGAGCGTGAACCCTTGGCATCCTTTGCAGCTCCGCCGATACCTCCAACGTAACCGCTACCTGAGCTTGAAACGTCGCCAAAGTTTACACAATTACTTATGTTGCCCTTTGCAAAGCCTGCAATACCACCAATCTGATAGCTGCTTGCAGAGATCTTACCGTAGTTTACACAGTTATTTATGCTTGCTTCAGTTGTATTTTCAAGCCATCCAACAACACCTGCTACCTGCTGTACGCCTGTAACGTTTACGTAGTTAGTTACATTCTCAACAGTTGCACCAGAAATATATGATACCAAACCTGCAACACCCTTCTTTTCGGTTGTCGTTACTGTACCGTATACGCTCAAGTTCTTGATATAACCATCCTTAAGCATTCCGAACAATGATTGATTTGCGTTTATTCCTCTGATCGAACAGTTATTACCGTCGAAGAATCCGTGGAACAATTTATTTCCTGAATATGAGCCGATCATCAATGAATTGCCACCAAGATCAATGCTCTTTGTCATCTTGAAATACTGACCCTTGAAATTTGCTGTTCCTGCTGCCGCATCATTAACTACCTTTGCAATATATGCAAGATCTGCAGCACTCTGAATGAGGTAAGGATCTTCTGCTGTACCGGAACCCGAAAGACTCTCGCTTACACTTGTTCCGTCCCATACGTCAACTTCAGAATAGTGAACTGTTTTTTCGAGCTTGTCGTGCTTTACGTTCAAAATTACGTAATCATATTCAGGAACCAAGCCGGAAATTGCAGGTGAAATAAGTTTACAGAAGCCGTCCGAGTCGGATATTACATATTCTGTTCCATATGTACCACCTTCGAGATCAACAAGTGTAAAGGTTGCATAAAGACCAACTGTGGTTTGTACAGCCACTGTATCGTTTGCCCAAAGCTTGATAAGAAGCACTGATCCGTTTTCTTCAATGGTTATCTTGGTAATGCTTGAATCACCATCACTCGTCTTAAGTGATAATGCAAAGTTTCTTATACCTCTGATGGTATCAGCATTTGTAGAAGAATAAACTCCATCATAATAGCTCCATCCAAGGTCAACTCTAAGGTTACCGAATTTACCCATCATAATTTCATACAAGGTAATATACGGATCAACTATCTCATAATCACTTGGATCGGTTGTCCAGAATTTCGGGCCGTCAAAGAACGATGTAGTATTCATACCGTTAACATTAGTATTTCTGAAATACTTGCCGTTATTATAGTATTCTTTAATCAATTCCTGAAGTGCGACCGCCGTTGGATCTTCACTGGCAGAGGTTGTCTTCTTGTAACCACAATTACAAGTATATTCCATAAAGCCGGAAGCATTAAGAACTCCACCGTCAAATATATGGGAGGTCTCACCATAAGCAAATCCGCATTCACATTCTAAATAATGACAATCTTCATTATATTTGCTTTGGAAATTGTGTTTTGTTCCCTTTAAGCATTCTGTGAAATCGAGAGAGAACTGGTTCTGCTCCTTATAATACTTACCCGTATCTGTGCTGATCCACTCAACCTCCATCTGAGTTCCATCCTCAGAGAAGTAGAGCATGCACACCATACCAACTCCGTCCTTTTGTGGATCCATCCACTGAGGGTCGATAAGCATCTGGGTTACAACGTTACCGTGTATGCCCTCTGTTTGAAGAACGAACACATCTTCAAGAGGTGTATGTCCACTCATAACAAGAAAGATATTGGGATGGAGTGAAACGAATTTTTCCCAGATGCCTTGTCCGTTATTATATTCTCTTCCCGCGTTGTCACCAACACTCGTATCAACGTCGGTAGGCTTTGTAATGTTACCGCTGTTAGAAACGTTATCGGGATTAAGGCGACCACCGTCGTAGCCGTGATATGCGTGAGTCGTTACAATAACTCTGTGATTAGGATACTTGAGAACTACTTCGTTAGCCCATTCAAGTATCTCATCACTTGCGCCATAATCCAATGTCAAGAACAAATAATCAGTCGTGCCGATCTTGAACTCTCTATATGAGTTTCTGATATCTCCATCAACCATAAAGCCGTCAAACTGGCTCATATATGTTTCATTTGCAATTTTTTCCATTTTTTTCGGATTACTTTTTACAAATGCTGCAAGCTGTTCTTTATATGGTGATTCGTTATAGTTAACTGTTGGTTTAAAAGGAACTTTTGCAAAAGAACAAGCCCAATACATTTTCATATCGTGTTCAATTACTCCTTCTATTTTATTTTCCAAAGAAATTTGAGGTTTATCAATTTTTAATTGTTCTTTGTTAATTAATGGTGGTTGTTTTTCTTCTTGAAGTGTTTGAGGATAAGCTGGAACGTAACCATATTTTTGATAAAATTTTGCTAAAGAAATTCCTTCTATTTTTCTAAGTCCTAAAATCATTTCATATTCCATATTTAGTCTTGCATCAATTATTTCTTTTTCTGATTCATACTCATTATTTATATATTTTTTTATATTTGTTGTATTTGTATATTTAATATTATCAATA
>CALFMA010000043.1 GCA_937880065.1 uncultured Ruminococcus sp. | reverse complement strand
CCACTTTGTATGATTGTCACCATTGGTTCTTATATCTGCAACACTCTGAAATTTAAAAGAAGTGTCCACGTTCTGAGGAATGTCGTTCATTTTCTCAATCAATGCTCTTTTCATCAGACACAGGTCAAATATATCAAGTCTGCCGTCACGGTATAGATCAGCTCTGTTCCAGTCGGGCAGCGTTGTATCAGGAGAAGCAAGCAGCCACTTCTGTAAAAGTACAGCATCGGCAATATTAAGTTCATTGTCAGAATTGACATCTCCCTTTACCACAGGTGCACCATAGCTTACAGCGAATGAAGCGGCATCACTTATTTCTTCATTTTTCTTAGTAACTATTATCTGACAATTACCACTTCCTGGAGCCTCGTCTTTTATCTCTACAGTAATATCATATGTTTTTCTTGCTTCATCAATTGTGATGTTTTCAAGCTGTGAAATTGAGTTGCCGTTACTATCAGTTTCGCCAATTGTAAGTCTTAATCCCGTAAGATCAAGTTCGTCAGAACCGTGAATTACTGTATCATACGGATTGCTTGTAATTTCTACATACAACAATTTTGAAGCAGGTGAGTCAACAGGAACAGACTTCAATTCTATAGTTTTTGAATCGTGATCTATTGAACTTAATCTTATTTCTCCATTACCTATGTATTTTACGTAATATTCCGGAAGAAATACTGGGAATGTCATTCTATTGGAACTGTCAGCACTTTTAATATAGTAATCATAACAGAGAAGATGTGTATTTCTATCAATAACGTCATCTACATTCAGCGTTCTGCCGTCAAGATACGTAATACCTTCAATATCAGGAGCAAGATACATACACGAACCCCAGTCACCGACATATTCAGCATCAAATGGCAGTACGTAGTCTTTTTCATTGATAAAAACGAGATCATAGCTGCCCTTGGTATTGACAACATTTGCATTAGCACCTTTGTTTTTGTTGTCATAATGCAAGATATCGTATTTACAAAGTTTATCGCCAAGATTTAATTCAGATGTATTGTAGACAATGCTTTTCTCAACATCACTTGATACGGAAATATCAAGTGTTTTAGTGTTTTTTCCATCTAAGCGTGAAACTGTAATAGTTGCAGTACCGTTAGCTATACCTGTTACAATACCATCTTGATCAACTGTTGCAACACTTTCATCGCTTGAAGAATATATTAGTTCAGGATGGGCACCGTTACTCCAGGTCAATTCTAATTGAGCCTTTTCGCCTATGGCAAGAGTATCCTTAAAAATAGATACTTCTTGAAGTGATGCAATAAGCTGAGTGTATGCATATGTAGTAGGCGCTGACATTAAGCCAGGTGTTGATGTAGTTAAAATACAAGCAGCCAGAAGCAAGGTTTTAAGTGATTTGGTCATAATCTTATCATCCTCTTATAAATGTTTTTTATTCTATTATACATCAATATTTACTAAAAATCAAGGTTAAAAAATAATTCCGAAAATTGTTTCAAATCGTCGTTACAAGCAGTTATCTCAAAGGCGAGGATGTAAGGAATGTGATGAAAAACTACACAAAGTATATCATAACCCATGAAACCGTGAGAAAACGTGAGCGGAAATAGTAAGAGAAAGCCGTATCGGGTGATACGGCTGGTACATATGTATTTAAAAGAATGGTTTGATTATTGCAATCAGTGAGCAGATGCTCATTTGAGAGCAAAAGAAAATTAAGGCAGCATTGCGTGCTTTATTTTTGCTGCATCCAAATAACAGATACAATACTGTCAATATTACTCCGCCAAAAAAAGTTCCAAAGAGATGCACTGCTTCAAGGCTTTCAAGCATATCACATCCCGGTATGCAAACAAGGATCAAAAATGTAGTTGTATCGGAATACTTTGAAAACTTATCAAGTGCGTATTCATCATTTCTATCAAATACAACATAGGCATATCCGATTGCAATAGTAATTACACATATCACAGCCCATACTGCAGATAGTTTTGGACAAAGGGAAAGCAATGCTAATGAATAGTAACAAATCGTTCTGCAAAGTTCCATCAAAAAAAAACGTTGAGGATAACTCTTTTTTAGGTAATCTCCGAAAATGAAGTCTTCAGGATAAAAATAGAAAATCATTCTGCGTATACCACATCGGTCGGTAAAAGTAGCAGCAACTATCAGCACTATCGCTAAATAAATAATCAACCCATCGCCATTGAAATGCCAATCAATCAAAAAAATTCCAATGAAAAAAGACACAAACGAAACAGCAATGATTATTGCCTTTATCCAGAATAATCGTTTTTCTTTTTTTAGTTGTACTTTACGCTGTTCACGCAATTTATGTCGTCGTTCAATTTCATAAGCAGAAAGTTGTTTCCGCTTTTTCGGCTTCTTACTCACAAACTCTTGTCCTCCTGATTCTACATAATCAGAATAATATTTTGATTTATTGAAACCAATCATAAAAATGTGTTTTATCCCTCGCCTTGCTTGTGAAAGTAGGATGGAGGCTATTCAGAAAATGAAAGTTAATTTTCCTTCACGAAATAAGTGCCAAGATTCATCAGCCAACTACCTACGGCATTTCCAAGAATCATAACAAATAGCAAGAGGAAAGTGCGCGGTTCCCAAGCGTTGGCCAGGGTGAAGTAACACATATTGGCAATGCTATGCTCAAAGCCACTCAAGATGAAGATAACAACAGGGAAGATAACGAATATCCACGAACGGCTCTTCTTGAACGAATCGTACGCCAAGTACATCATAACGCCACAAGCTATCGAAAGAATAAACAAGCTGGGGATAGAGTCGTTCAGCTTGGTAGCTACGAGTTTGTTCACGGTGTCGTGATAGGCAAGGCGAGTGAATTGCATCACCGTACCCACGATGAAAGTACCAATAAAATTGCCCAATATGGTAAGTAATATTTTTACAATACCCACCTCTTTGATATATCCAATCTTACCGGTATAAAGATACAGTTCGCGACAAATAATGGTGAGCAAGCCAAACGAGAAGAGTAGGGCACCAACCATTTTGTTAGGACACATCAAGTAGATAATGCATCCAAAAGCTATCATAAATCCCGATAAAATTGCTTTAATAAATACTCCGTACATAATATTTTTTTGTTTTTCTGCTGCAAAGATAGCTCAAAGAGTATAATTTCTTTGGCTTTCATTAAGATTTTTCCTATTTTTGCGCCTTAAAATATAGGTTAGGCCTATAAATTAATGTGTAAATCGTAATTTTTAAATAAAAATGGGTAAAAAATTTGCCGAATATCAGAAGTTCAACCTTTCGGAAATCAACAAGGAAGTGTTGAAGAAATGGGATGAAAACGATGTTTTCGCCAAGAGTATGACTGAACGCGAAGGTTGTCCTTCGTTTGTGTTCTTCGAAGGTCCGCCAAGTGCAAACGGTATGCCGGGTATTCACCACGTAATGGCACGCTCTATCAAGGATATTTTCTGCCGTTACAAAACAATGAAGGGTTTCCAAGTGAAGCGTAAAGCTGGTTGGGATACACACGGATTGCCGGTGGAACTGGGCGTAGAAAAGGCGATGGGCATTACCAAGGAGGATATTGG
>CALFMA010000042.1 GCA_937880065.1 uncultured Ruminococcus sp. | reverse complement strand
GTGATTGGATTGTTGATAAGGAAGCAACCTGTACTACTGCGGGTGCAAAGCATAAAGAATGTACTTTATGTGAAGCTGTTTTAGAATCTGGTGTAATAGATATTTTAGGTCACACTTATGGTGACTGGACTATTACAAAGACTGCTACTTGCTTTGAAGATGGTTCAAAATACAGAGTTTGTACTGTTTGCGAAGATGAAGAAACAGTTGTATTACCAAAGCTTGCTCACAAAAATTCAGAAGTTGTAGAGCAAAGGGAAGCTACTTGTCTTGAGGATGGTTATTCAGGTGACACATATTGCCCTGATTGCAACGAAATTATTGAAACTGGTGAGGTTTTAAAAGCAACAGGTCATACTGCGAGTGATTGGATTACAGATAAAGAAGCAAGCTTTACAGAAACTGGTACACAACATAAAGAGTGTACAGTTTGTAAAGCAGAGCTTGAAACAGCAGTTATTCCAACTGCTGTGCTGTCAACTCATACAGGTGGATTTAAGGGATATACATTTCACGATTTATCCAATGATATAGCCGATATTTCCGCCCATTGGAAATCTCTGAAACTGCAATTCAACGCTATCTATACAGGCTATCTCGGCTCTGCATCTCAGGTGCAGATTGTATCGGATTTCTTCGACAGCTTCGGCAATGACAATAATTTTATAGTGGTTGACCCTGTTTTAGGCGACCATGGCAGGCTCTATGCAGGTTTCAATGATGAATTTGTAGTGCAGATGCGTCAGCTGTGCAGAAAAGCAGACTACATTATGCCCAATATGACTGAGGCAAGCTTTCTGCTGGATATTCCGTATACAGAGGCAAGCAACGAGGCTTTTGTAAAAGATGTGCTGAAAAAGCTGTCAGGGCTTGGATGCCGTGTGCCTGTTCTTACGGGTGTGCGTTTTGGCGATAACGAGGGTGCGGCGGCTTACGATTCCGCCACAGGAGAATATTATTTCTCATTCGGCAAGCACGTTGACCGACAGCTTCACGGCACAGGGGATATTTTCGCAAGTGTTTTCACAGGAGCTGTTACTCTCGGGAAATCCCTACAGCAGGCTCTTGATATGACGGTAAAATATATCGCTGACTGCATTGAAGTTACCCTGCCCTGTGCTGATGAGGTTTGGTATGGCAGCTGCTTTGAACTATGCCTTGATAAGCTGATTAGTTATACAAAGGAGTAGAATTAATGAAGAAGAATTATATTATCGCTATAGTAATTGCATCAGTAATTTTAATTCCGTATATAGTTATTTCCCTGATTTTATCAACTTACACAATAAAAATCAAAACAAAATACGGTGACAAATTCAGTATTACGTGTGGTGATTTCTGGGATTTTTATGAGATTAGTGACGAAAATTCGTCTTTTCATACAGACCTTAATCATTTTTCCGATAAAGGAGATTTTTATTCTGTATGCGATAACCAATATATTAGATGTTATTATGTTTTTGATTGTCTGGATGATTTTAACAAAGATGAATTACCGGGTAAATTTATTATAAAGATAAAAAAATTTGATGAATTTTATGATGTACGTAATGTTGAGGTTAGATATACATACGACTATTTATCAAATGATGAAGCTGAAAAAGTTAAAACCGAATTTTTGTGTGATTCAATACTTATGAAACTTTGCATTGACGATTTAGATTATTTTTATCATGATGAAATGATAGAAGTCGGAAAAAAACTTATAAATCAAGAATATGAAGAACTTGAACAATATGGTTTAACTAAAGAAATGATTGAGGATACTGAATCTTTAAATCAAAAAATTAATATTATGAAGAAATATCTTAAAAAACAAGGTGTTAAAACCTAAATTTCAAAATTTTTCCTAATGATTACAACAGGAAATACTGTCAATAATAATATCAACCTGATTTTTAAGGAGATATTATTATGGCATTTAACAAAGTTGTAATTTCGGGAATAAACACCTCGGAGCTTAAAGTCTTAAAGGAAGAAGAAAAAATCCGCCTGCTGAAAGAATACAAGGAAACAGGCAGCAAAGCGGCTAAAGATGCCCTTATAAACGGCAATCTTCGTCTTGTTTTAAGCGTAATACAGCGATTTACGGGACGTGGCGAGGATATTGACGACCTCTTTCAGATTGGCGTTGTGGGACTTATCAAGGCTATCAACAACTTCGATTTGACAAAGGAAGTCCGATTTTCCACATACTGCGTCCCTATGATTATGGGCGAATTGCGGCGGCATCTCCGTGATTTCAGCCAGATAAAGGTCAGCCGTTCACTCCGTGACCTTGCTTACAAAGCCATTCAGGCAAAAGAAAAGCTCATGCTGCAAAATCAGCGTGAACCGAATATTGAGGAAATTGCAAAGGAAATCGGTGAAAAACGGGCTGATGTAGTCATTGCCCTTGAAAGTATAAGTGACCCTATTTCGCTGTATGAGCCTGTTTATTCCGACTCCGACGACAATATGTATATTATGGACCAGATAGGCGACAAAAACGACATTGACAGCCTTATGAGTTCAATCGCAATCCGTGACGCTGTGAAATCCCTCGGAGAACGTGAAAAAAACATTATCTATATGCGGTTTTTGCAGGGTAAAACACAAGTCGAGGTTGCAAATGAAATCGGGATTTCACAGGCACAGGTTTCAAGGCTCGAAAAAAGTGCAATTGCAAGAATAAAAGACAGCATATAGCCATTTATGAATTACAGCTACAATTAAAACCGCAAAATTGGAAAAAAATTTCTCACAATTATCACCGATTTTTACTTGACATCTATCTTGAAATGAGATATAATAGTAAAAGTGTAAAAAAGTCAGAAAAACAAAAAGAAAGGTGATAATATGAGTAAAAAATCAGGATTTATATCAAATCTGAATAAATCCACAAAGATTACAATTGCTTCGTGCATCGGATTTATTCTCCTTACAGGTATAATCCTTGTGGTTTTTATACTATTTCCCATTACTCCCTCGGAAAAGGTTTTAGCAAGCATAGGACGTGAAAATATAGCCAATTCCAATGGAGAAAACCAAATAACTACAACGGCTGAACAGGCTGTTTCAACTGAAAAATCAACTACTACCAAAACTGAAACTACCACCACCACTACATCAGTTTCAACAACCACAAAAACCGTTAATATCCGCATAACTTCCGGTTCAGGCTTCTTGTGGAACGGCAGAATTCCCACAGGCGTTACACCAAATACACCTACAACTCCCGTAGACCCTACACAAGCACCAACAGCTGACCCAGGTGTAACAGGCGGAACAGATATTCCACAGGGAACTGTTCCAACTACACCGCCACAGGTTACAGATGTACCGTCTGAACCTATCAATCCCGACCCCAACGGCGGAACTGTAACACCACCTCCTGCGGATACACCTGCAACTCCGTCGGATACACCGCCGCCGGTAGTCGATACACCTCCTGCTGACGCCGGAGGAACTCCCGAAGCATAAAAATTACCGCCTCTGAATATTCGGAGGCGGTTCTTTTTAGAGATACCCTTTATAAATAGTGAGAAATTATGGAATACAGCCGTTTTTGCATATATTTTTTCCAAAGAGAATATTCGGCAATATCCGCTTCTGTAGGCGTTTCACCATTATTCAGAGCGTTGTAAACTCTAATTCCCGAGCCGCAATCACAAATATGAATGTCAACATCTTCCACATTTTCGCTGATTCCATTGACATTTACCCTTGCGGAAATAAACGGCGGATTTCCGTCACAGTCAGTTATGCAACTCTCAGCCTGTGTCAGTTCCTTTTCTACTATATCAATTGACAAAAATGGCGGCAGTAGAATTTCTCTTTCCTCAGCTTTAACATAACAGTCAAGAACCTCAGCCACATCAATGCAATGAGTCCCCTCTTTGAGATTGAACTCCATTAATGCAATTCCTCGACGGTCACGGTATTCATCAAGAAATCCTGCCAATGATGTAGAAGTAAGCGAAATTGTCCGTCCAAGACTGCGGCACATTTCAAAATCTGCCATTCTCTCTACACGATATGTTTTGCAGGGACGGGCAAGTTTTGACTTTCCAAAGGCTGAAAATAAGCTGTTGAAAAATTCAAGGAGTCGTGGTATATTTTCAATAACCGCAGGGTTAAGCTGTTTCCCCTCATATGCCCTCATCTTTTCCGTTGCAATTCCCTCAAAAAACAGAGAATTCAACGTAACATAGGCTTTTCCGTCACCATAAAAGGAATCCCCTCCCGATACATCTCCTGTATAAAACTTTATGGCTTTAATTTCATTTTCGGTATACTTTTCCATTTTTTTCACCTCTTGAGTTCACAAAAATACCGCACATTGACTGTGCGGTATTTTATTGGTATTAGTGCTACTTCATACGAAATCTCTTGTTGAGATATTGAGTTTCAAAATCTTCAACAGGCATAGGCTTTGCAAAGTAAAAGCCCTGAAAAATATCACAGCCGAATCTGCTGAGAAATTCAACCTGTTCAAGTTTTTCCACGCCCTCGGTTATAATCTGCATATCCAGAGATTTTGCAAGGGCAATTATCATTTTAAGAATAGTTGTACTCTTTGCGGGATTTGATGTATTCTGCAAAAATCCCATATCAATTTTAAGCACATCAGCATCCATGTCTTTCAGCATATTCAAAGAAGAATAGCCGCTTCCAAAGTCGTCAATTTCCACGATAAATCCACGTTTCCGCAGTCTTGCAATAAGCTGGAGGTGAGTTGCGGGATCGTCCATAATCGCACTTTCCGTCACTTCAAGATGAAGTCTTGAAGGATCAATGCCATACTTGTAAATAAGGGAAGTAATGACATTGTACACGTCAAGGAGATAAAAATCCTTTTGCGATATATTTACGGAAAGATAACTCTTTTTATAGCCCATATCGTCCCATTTTTTCAATTGAGCACAGGCAGCTTCCCACATATAGCGGTCAAGACGGCTTATAAGACCTGTCTGTTCAAGAATTTTGATGAACTTATCGGGACGAATCATTCCGTCAACGGGATGAATCCAGCGTACAAGCACCTCTCCACCTCTGATACAGCCGTTTGCTGAAATCTGCGGCTGAATATACGGGAGAAAATGCTGGTTATTTATGGCAGTTTCAAACTCACTTATAATACGGTGATCGCCGATAAAGCTCTCACGAAGTTCAGTTTTGTAATAAGCCACACGACTTCTGAAACTGTCCTTAATTGTACGGATTGCCAGCATTGCATGGTCACACATAACCGAAACTTTGAGGTTTCTGTCGGTTACACGATAAACTCCGATATGTATATGGGTTTTGAAAGAAGAATTTTCAATAAATGCGTCAGCCGATGAGTAACACGCAAGGAGCGCTTCCTCGGAATATCGGCTTCTTGGAATACACAATGCAAATCTGTCACCTGTAAGTCGTGCGTAAACGCAATAGCTGCCTCCGAATTTTCTCGTAATATCGGCAATTTTTTTAAGCAGTTCATCGCCTTCGCTTACTCCGAAAACGTCATTGACAATTTTGAAATTCTTCACATCAGTGACAATAATATTGTAGTCCTCATTCTTATTTTCCAAAAGCATATTTTCAACGACTTCATAAAAATATTCCTTATTATA
This sequence comes from uncultured Ruminococcus sp., assembly GCA_937880065.1. Next base: position 5,243 of record CALFMA010000042.1, on the reverse strand, counting down.
AAGCCCTGTAAGCTGATCGTGAGTAGCACGGTATTTCTCATTTTCGTACTTGATAAATTCCTCAGTTTTATCATGGATAAGGAAGAAAAAGCCAAGACTTTTCATTATACTGTCGTAAATACTGCGGTATTCTATAGTGAAATAATGCTTTTCCTTGCCTATTCTGCGTGTAGTTTCCCAGATATGAATTGAGGTTTCATCCTTTATCTCATCCTGTTTCCAGACTCTGAGCTGTTCCTCAAGAGTTTTTATAGACTCGTCAGCTGCACAGAAATCCACGTTCGCCCTGCGACACAGAAAGCGGAGCCTTAAAATTTGCGACAACATTTCCGTCAATATCAACGCAGATGATACCGTCCTTCATATTGGCTACGGTGAAAAACATCAGCCTGTCCATAAGTCCTCTCGGCACATAAATGAGAGAGAAATAGAAAATCAGAAATCCCTCAACTGCATAGAGTGCAATTGAATAGTCAAACTGCAAATCAAGGTACAGGTGGAAAAAGCTGAATACTCCAAGACCGCAGATTGAAACAAACATAGAACTGTATTTTATGACGTAGGCTCGTGGTGAAATCACCATTTTCTGAAGCAGCATAGCCAGAACAAGACAAGCCATAAATACAACCAGCACCGTATGATATGTATAGATAACACTATAATCATAGGTGCGATATAATTTATTACCGAAATCATCAGCAATAGATTCGACGGAGAAAAGGAATTTCAAGAAAGGATTCAGCAGAAGCATAGCCGCATCAATACCGGAAGCAATGAAAATCGGAATTCGCAGAACTCCCAATCCGTCGGATTTTCCAATGTAATGCCTTGTAAAGGAAACAAGCGTCATCAGCGTCAGCGTTTCAAAGATATTATAAACCGTAAATAAAATCAGCGAGATTTTTTCAACGGGAATAAGCATCGCCGATACATTGAACAATGTAACGCCAACAGCACAGGATAACAGCCGCCTTACATAGGTTTCCAGAGGATTACTTTTTAGCTTGACAACGCAATAGACAACGCATACTGTAAGAATAACAGTACCTGTCAACAGTAAGCTAATCATTAACCAAATCATTAAACATCATCCTAAAATAAAGAAAAACGAGGTTACACCAAAGCTTTTCAGCAAAGGCATATTTTTATAATCCAATATGTACTGCACAAATTCACAGTTAGTGGAATAACCGCCAACATATGAGTAGCAATACATAACTTCTCTAAACTTATTGTAGCATATTTTCACAGAATTGTCAATAACTTATGGCAAATTTTACACTTAAAAGACTAATTAATTAACAGAGTTAATGCGATATTCTTTAATTTATCGGGGTAAAAAACAAGTAAAATAACAATAAATACTGATATTATGCCCTTTAAAACTCCGTTGATTATGCGAAACTTTCGCTGTTCAATTGATAAATTAGCTAAAATATCAAGGATAGCTCCGCCGTCAAGAAATTTGTACGGCAAAAGATTAAGTATCCCCTCAGCAAGACAAAATACGGCAAAATAGCCATTCCGCCCAAACGCTGCCAACAGAAAAAATGCAGCTAAATTTGCAAGAGGGCCGCACAGCTGAACTAAAATTGCCGATTTGGCTGAACTTGATGCAGATGCAGTCATTTTAATTCCCGTCCAGCTGAATTCTATGGACTTCACACAGCCGCCTGTGAAATATACCGCCGCAATATGACCTGCCTCGTGGAGGATACAGGCGGCATAAAAGCCGATAATCAGGCTGCTTTCCCTGAAAATGAATATCAGGGCATTAAAAAGAAGAAATGAAAATTTTACTTTTATTTTCGGCATAATCCCTCTGCAAACTCCGTTATAGCATAGATTGGATTTTCAAAAAGTTCCTGCTCCGAAGAAGAATAGCTTTTTATGAGCAGGTAAAATTCCTCTGCCATTTGCGGCAGACGTAAATTCAGCAATATCAATGCCAAAGCAAGCAAAAGGCAAATAATTCCCTGAAATGCGGGAATATCCTCCGCCTTTCCTTTTTTACGGCAGATTTCTTCCTCATGTACAAGTAATTCCGCATTATCCTCATCGGGAAGATTTTCCGCAATTTCCATATTTTCAGCTTCAATCATAACTCTCACGCTCCCCTTGTGAAATGTATGTGAAATCCTCTGAAATTAGAACAAAAAAAACATTTATTGACAGCCCATTTACTTACAAAACGCTGTCTTGACACTTCATATAATTATATGGTACAATATAAAGTGACATATTATATAAAAACATCAAAATGTATCAAATAAACCACGGAGGGATTAACATTGAAAAGATTTTACAGATTATTTTTAGTTACAGCCGCTGCGGCTTCATTAACAGCTTGTTCAGATAAGGTATCTTCTTCCACATCTGAACCCGAAAAGAACGTCACTCCCGACAGCATTACTTATAGCTGGCAGGCTCCATATGAAGCCAAAATCAAGGAATTCAAGAGTTCGGACACTTACTCCGATAACTCCTGCTTTGATTTATATGACCTGACAGATGACGGCTCACCTGAGCTTATTATTTCCCCAAATGGAGATGCAACTACAAAGTGTCTTATATACACCCTTGAGGGCGAGGTTATTTCCGAATTGGGCGAATTCGGCAATAACGGCACATTCTCATTCTGCCCCGATACTAAGGTAATCAAAGATGAATATGTGGGAAGCGGTATGGTTCTGGGAAAAATCTATTCCCTTACAAGCGGTCCGCTGAAAACTGTTATGACATACAGCGACAATTCAGCTTCTGCTTCAATGGGTGCTGCTATTTACCACGAAGTAAACGGCGAAAATCTTTCATTGAGCGATTACGAAAAGGCTTTAGAGCCATATTCCGCCCTCAATACAACCGAAATCGGCAGACGCTTTACAATGGGCGATAAGGCAGTAAATTACGGAATTTATATTTCCGAAAACTGGGCAAAAACTTTAACATCTAATCAGAAAAAGCTCTTCAAGGATAAGCTTACGGCAGAATCAGCCCTTGACACAGCGGAAGGAAGAAACGGTGCTTTTGATTTCTGCGACCTCAACGGCGATAACGTACCCGAACTCATTATTTCATCAAATACAGCTCCCGAATCCACCTGCAAGGTGTACTACTTCTCAGCAGGTCAGCTTGTGGAAATGGAGGGAGAATACGGCATAAACGGCACTTTTGGCTTTGACGTCGAAAACCTTGTATTCTTCTCCGATAAAAAATACTGGAGCATTGCCAATACCGAATTCAAGGCAAACGAATACACAGAATCCGACAGTACTATCATAACAGGAAGAAAATATCCTCTCAGCGAAAGCGGAATTTCCGCAGTATTAGACTGATATGGCTAAATCACGTGTTGTTTATATATGCAGTAAATGCGGCAGCGAAAGCTCCAAATGGAACGGCCGCTGTCCCTCCTGCGGTTCGTGGAATACCCTTGAAGAAGAATTAATTGAAACTGTAAAGGGTAACTCATCATATACCGTCCCCGATTTATCCGACAGCATTATGGAACTTGCGGATATAGGCGAAGACAGCGATGTCCGCTATAATACTGGAATAGGCGAACTTGACAGAGTTCTTGGCGGAGGTCTTGTAAAAGGTTCACTTGTACTTTTAGGCGGTGAGCCGGGTATCGGAAAAAGTACCCTGCTTTTGCAGATTTGCCAGTTTCTCGGCGAAAATCACTCGGTACTCTATGTGTCGGGAGAGGAATCCGCACGTCAGTTGAAACTCCGTGCAAGCCGTCTTGGTGTTGATTCGGAAAATCTGTACATTTTAACAGCTACAGATGCGGAAGCTGTTGCGGAAACAATTGCTTCAAGCTCCCCCGATATCGCCATTATCGACTCCGTGCAGACTATGAGTATAGGACGCATTTCATCAAGTCCGGGAAGTCTTACACAGGTTCGTGAATGTTCAAATCTCTTTATGCATACCGCAAAAAAACAGGAAATTCCCATAATTATCGTAGGTCACGTCAACAAAGACGGTGCAATTGCAGGCCCGAAGGTTATGGAGCATATTGTAGATGCTGTTCTTTATTTTGAGGGCGAGCGTCATCAGAGTTACCGCCTGCTCCGTGCGGTGAAAAACCGTTTCGGTTCGACAAATGAAATCGGTGTATTTGAAATGCTGGACAAAGGTCTTGCTGAGGTGGAAAACCCCTCACAGATGCTTCTTTCGGGCAGACCTGTCAATGTTTCGGGTACTTGCGTTGCCTGTGTAATGGAGGGCAGCCGCCCTATTCTTGCGGAAGTTCAGGCACTTGCCGCTAAGACAAGCTATTCCGCACCGAGAAGAATGACCACAGGCTTTGACTTCAACCGTCTAAGCATAATTGTTGCCGTTCTTGAAAAGCGGTTAGGAATTTTTATGGGAAGCCTTGATATTTATCTCAATATCGTCGGAGGATTTCGTCTTGACGAGCCTGCTGCCGACTTACCCGTAGCTATGGCACTTTATTCGGGAATTATGGATAAACCCATTGACGAAAAAGTAATTTCTTTCGGAGAAATCGGTCTTGGCGGAGAAATACGCTCCGTTTCCCACGTTCCTCACAGAATTCGTGAAGCTGAAAGAATGGGATTTACAAAGGTTATTATACCGAAGCATAACGCTTCACAGATAAACCAAAAGGATTATGATATTGAAATAATCCCTGTATCAACGCTGAAACAGGCTTTCGCAGCCATTTAAAGCGTATCACTAAAGGAGAATTTATGAAAAAAACGATTATAAATCTTATTGCCATTGCCGCTGTATTTTCAATCAGTCTTTGCAGCTGCAATAACAATTCCGACAGCGATAAAAATACATCCGAAAAAAGCTCTTACTCAGCTTCAGATGAACCTATACAGGCATTTTCGGACTATTTTGACGCTTTTTTCAGCAGCGATGCCGATACTGTTGTTAATCTGACAACTCCTTCTGCATATCTGGATGAAATGAAAGCAAACGGCACTTATAATACCCTTGTTACACAAACGCAGGATATTATGATTAAGTATTCCCTTGACTCATTCAAGGAAAAGTACGGCGATGATTACGTCTGCGTCTTCCTCACCGGCACCTGCGGCAACATCAATCCCTTTGTACCCGAACTTGTCAACATGGGACTGGATGCGCTGAATCCTCTGGAGGTCAAAGCAGGAATGAAACCTTTAGAGCTAAAAGAAAAATATGGCGATATTGAACTAACTGAAGAGGGAAGAATAATCGCTCAAGACGTATATGATAAGCATAAG
>CALFMA010000041.1 GCA_937880065.1 uncultured Ruminococcus sp. | reverse complement strand
AGGACACTTCTCGTCAAAGACCTCATACGGTCCGAGATATGAAACCGAAACCGACTCCCGCGTATTCACGGATTCAGGCAGAACCGTCGTAAGAAGGGGCGTCGGAACAAGTTCGAGCACAAGCCGCGGTACAGTAGGAAGCAGTTCGTCGAGAAGCAGTTCCACAGCGACTAAGGTTTCCGCAAACTCCTCAGCGGCAAGAAGAACAGTTGCAAGACAGAATGCAGTATCCGCTTCCAAGCAGAGCACTTCATCGAAGCCGGCAGCAACTTCCGGAAACAGCACGAAGACCTATAGGAGACCTGCCTTGTCAAATGGAGGCACATCTGCAGGTTCATCTGTCACCAGAGGCAGCGCTTCCGGCACACAGAGCAGAGGAACAGTCAGCGGAAGTTCGACAGTATCAAGAAGTTCGTCAAACTACGGCAGAAGTTCATCAAGCAGCAACAGCAGCAGTTACAGCCGCAGTTCATCATCGACGACTACCCGTTCGTCAAGCTACAGTTCAGGCGGTGGCGGCGGATACAGCAGAGGAAGTTCCGGCGGTGGCGGAAGCTACGGCGGAGGAAGCCGCGGAGGCTCGTCCGGAGGAAGAAGATAGAACAACCATTAAGACTGACATATCATGAGAAAGACAGCGATTTTCTCTTTTCGATGACGAGAAAGGCACTGTATAGCCGTTTTAAAAGGCTTATGAAGAAGAATGGCATTGACATTACTTTTCATGATTTACGCCATCTGAATGCAAGCGTGATGCTCATGCTCGGTGTTCCCGACAAGTACGCAATGGAGCGTGGCGGATGGTCTACGGACTGTATTCTGAAAAGCGTCTATCAGCAGACTTTCAGTTCAGAGAGGAAAAAAGTTGATAAAATCATTGACGGATATTTCAATGGTATTATCAAAGAATCGGAAAATGCAGAATCAGCTTGACGCTGAAATTCCGAAAAAATCACATGAAATCACACGAATATGGCTTAAAATCGCTATATATGGACGTTTGAGGCGTTGGGTGTAAGGTTCAAATCCTGCCGCCGCAACCAATTTTTTGGAACGCTATATAACGTGTAAATCACGATATATAGCGTTTTTTCTTTGCTTTTATAAAATCAAATAAGATGATTTGTCCGTTGTTTGTCCGTTATTTAGAAAATTACGTAATTTCGGATGAGTTTTTCTTTAAAATGCAGTCTGCTACGCTTGTCATTGCTATTGCCTGTGCTTCCTGAAAAGGATGGCTATAAATATTCAAAGTTGTGTTTGCATCGTTGTGACCAAGACAGGCTTGTACAGTCTTAACATCGACACCGCTATTGATAAGCATAGAGGCATTGAAGTGGCGAAACGAATGAATGTTGCAGTAGCGTATATTATGATTTTTACAGAAATTTTCAAGGAATCTGCGAGGTGCTCTCACGCTCATAGGCGAGCCGTCAGCTTTAGTAAACAGACGGTCACATTCAATCCATTTGTTGCCGAGAGATGCTTTGTAAATCTCCTGATGTTCTTTGTATTCAAGAAGTTGATTTACGAGTTCAAGTGGAATTTTCAGCATTCTGATGCTGCCTTTAGTTTTAGGAGTATCGGTGTAGATTCCTTTTTCTTTCGTCCATAATGAATTACGACGAACTTGCATAAGACAGTTATCAAAGTTAAAATCTTTCCATTCAAGACCGAGAAGTTCACCACGTCTAAGACCTGTGAAAATAGCGATTTTAAAGAACATTACAAAATGAAAATAATCAGTTTTTTCTTCGTCAAGCCATTGGAGAATTTTCTGAATTTCATCTAATGTATATACATTTTTGTCTTTCTGAATGACACGTGGTAATGTCACATTTCTGCAAGGATTAGCGTTAACAAGCTGCTGTTTTACAGCATAATCAAATACTGAAGATATAAACGATACATAATTTTTGATACTCTTTGGTGAAAGATATTCTATCTTATCACTGTGTTGGTTTGTTTTCGGAGTTTCAGTAAGTTGTGTAATAAATAGCTGAATTGTACGAGTAGTAATTTTATCCATTCTTATATGTCCGATAGCTTTGTATGTGCGTTCTGAAAGGTATCGATAATTACGAATTGTCTGTGCTTTAAGCTTGATTTCAGCATATTCTTTGAACCATTGCTCAGCAAATTCTTCAAATTTTACACTTGAAACCAGTTTACCATTCATACAAGCTTCCTCAAACATAACTGCCTGACGGTTAAGTTCTTTTTCGATTTGCTTGGGTGTCATTTTAGCATCTGGTTTCCACGTCATTGAGCGTTCAACCTGATTGCCATTTGTATTATAACCACAGGAAACTCTAATCTGATAGGAGTTTCCTCTTTTTCTTATAGTTGCCATAAATTGATTTCCTTTCTATATCAATGTAATTTTTATGGCATACTCCTGTTGAACTTATTGTAGCGCACTTCCGCATCATTGTCAAGTCATTTTCGGAATATGCCATAATTGATTTTTCTATTCTAACTCAAAATTATTATTTTTTCTGTCTGTAATTTTTTGTTGTTCTTGTTCACATTCTCTATTTTTTCTTATTTTAAAGATTTCCTTGACTTTTGTCATAACATTCGGAAACAATGTTTCGATAAGTAGAAACAAATCCTGAAAATAGCTGATTTTATCTTCAAGTTCAGCTTTTCTGCGCTCCGCACGTTCATGTTTTTCACGGTATTTATTCCTGTCACGAATAGCATCATCACGTTCAGCGGATATTTTGTCGCAATGCAGATGCAAATCGTAAATCGTATGTTCACTTTTACTACGCAAATCAAGAGCTTTTTTTGTGATATTTTCAAGGGTATCAACATTTTTCTTGATTTCATCTTTACTTCTCATAATAGTGAATGACGATTTCAATTGTTCATCAAGTACATATTGAACTGAATTAAATTTGTTTTCCAGTTTTTCGCTTTTTTCAATATCAGGAATGTAATTCAGAATCTCATTAGCCTGTTTTTGCAAATCGATACATTCAGCAGATTTTTCGTTAACCTTTTCCTGTATATATGACAGCGTATATTCCGCAGAATTAATCTGATTTTGTTTTGCTTCAAGCTGTGCGTCGGCCTGTGAAATTTCTTTCAAACGCTCTTGTTTTTTGTAGTTAAGCACACTCAGATGTGTTCTTTCCGTGCCAAGTTTTTCCCACTCAATTCCATGTTCAGCCATAAGATTTGACAGCACTTGTTTCTCACTATCAATCCAAAGCTTTGATGCGGTATTTAATTTTCCTTCACCTTTGAAGCCCTGCTGTTCAAGAGCCTTTGTAAGCGATACTCTGGTTGAAAGTCCACGTTTCTGCTCTGTTGCAAATGGCACGAAGTCAATATGTAAATGTGGTGTTTCCTCATCCATATGTATTACCGAATTGAATACTCTCAAATGGGAATTTCTATTCTGAAAATCTTCTGCGTATTTTTTCAGAATCTCAGCACATACATCTGCATCAAATGTACCTACGTGAGTATCATCACGATTGCCGATTTGAAAAATCACCTCATGGAACTCTTTTTCCTGTCGGCTGTGACGGATATGCTCATGGTAATTTTTAATCACTCTGTCTTTTCTTTTTTGACGAGAATTATACTCCGTAAGAGCTGTATCAAACAACTCATGATACACATCTTTTATATCGTCTTGCACCAGAATTATATTGCTGCTGATTTTATCTTTATCAACATTTTCAGTAATGATTTTTCTGTTGTTGTGAAAAACATCACCTTTACCAATGACAGCACTAATCGTCTTCTTCATTTAAAAACTCCTTATAAATTTGAAAATCCAACCTTTGCCTTTGTTACTTTCTGCGAAAGTAACGCAAAGATACTTTCGACATCCGCTGTAGCTTCTATCAAAAGTATTTTGCGCCCTACGGGATGCGAGAACCCCCAACAAACTGATATTACTTTGCACAACAAAAATGTTAAATCGAAAAATTTTCAGTCTAATCGTCTCAAAAAATCGGCAATCTCTGATACACGACCTTTCATTGCAGTTTTGTGAACTTTAAGCCTTTTAGACATTTTAAGATTTTAATGTGCTTAAAAGATTTAAAGTTCAGATTCGCATAAATACGGATTGACAATCTCTTGCGTGACGGTTGGTGACAGTTGTGACGGTTATTTTATACCGCCACAAAAACC
>CALFMA010000040.1 GCA_937880065.1 uncultured Ruminococcus sp. | reverse complement strand
GGGGCCTCCTTTTCGTCCCCCACAAGTGCCTCAACAAGCATATCACTGAGTGCCTGGGAAGGAACTTTCACCCAACGCTGAGTGGTATCAAATTCGGGATAGCGATAACGCCAACGGTCGTATTCTTCCTGCGTGATCTCACCTGCTTTGAGCATGGCAGCAGCCTGTCTCCAAGCACACAGCATTTCGTGAAGCTGTGCGGCATCCTTGTTTTTACGCACATCGACCTTCAAGCAGATTTCCCCATCGGCTTCGTCGATATGGAGTCCGTATCTGTCCTCCAAGGTGAACAGCGTGTGCATCAGACCGATATAGGAATCAATGTCCGGTACGGCGAGAGCCTGCGGAGATACATCAAGGGTATCAGCCAATGCTGCGGTCAAGTCCGTTTTAGGAGTTCTTGTCCCTGTTTCGTACTGGGCAAGACGAACATCGGCAGACTTCTCCGGGAAGCCCACCTGCATACCAAGATATTTCTGAGTCATACCACGCATATTGCGGAAAAAGTTGATTCTTTCGCCAATAGCCATAATCATTCTCTCCTGTCGTATATGTCTTGTTTTTAACATTATAACATATTTGTTTAGGATAGTCAAGATATCTTAAATAAATTTGTTTAATATTTTTCTGCAAACCTCTTGACATAAACATAAATGTTTAGTATAATAATGGTGAAGCTAAACAAATACGCTTAATTTCCTAAAAACGGCATGATAATACTCGCTCGGGCAAATCGGAGGCGACAAGAAAGTATCCGACACGAAATAAGGATTATTATGCCAAAAGCTCAGAGAGCAAAGTCAATGGGAATCTGAATCAATGTTTTAAGGATTTTTTGGAAAGACCGTTGATTTTTCCTCTCTGAAATTCCGAATCAGTGAAAGGGGTGATTTACAAAGCAATTCAAAACAACTGAATAACAGCCGCAGGAAACCGTCAGTCAACCGCAGATCAACAAATCACAGGAGGTACGCTTATTGAACGAAAACAACTTTATGAGAGTCGAGGACGTGGCAAAGGAGCTTGGGATCTCTATCTCCCATTCCTACAAAGTCATGCAGCAGCTCAATAAGGAGCTGAAAGCAAAAGGGTATATGACCATCGCAGGAAGGGTCAACCGCAAATATTTTATGGAAAAGTTCTGCTACAACGGAACGGAAAGGAAGTGATCAAATGGCAGTTTATAAAGAAGAAAAAACAGGCACTTGGCGAGTGATTTACCGCTACACCGATTGGACGGGCGAAAAGAAGCAGACACAGAAGCGTGGTTTTCAGACCAAGCGTGAAGCACAGGCTTGGGAGCGTGAACAGCTCAATAAAGCGAGAGCCGATCTGGATATGACCTTCAAGAGCTTCGTGGAGCAGTACACGGCAGATATGCAGACCCGCATCAAGGAAAACACATGGGCAACCAAGGAGCATATCATCCGTTCCAAGCTGCTGCCGTACTTCGGCAAACTGAAGATGAGCAACATCACCGCCCAGCAGATCATCACATGGCAAAACGAGCTGATGAATTATAAGGACGAAAACGGGAAATCGCTTTCGCCCGTGTATCTCAAAACGATCAACAATCAGCTCAGCGCCATCTTCAACCATGCGGTGAAGTTCTACAACCTCAAAGAGAATCCTTGCAGGAAAGCCGGCAGCATGGGCAAGAAGAAAAACCGAGAAATGCTGTTCTGGACGAAAGAGGAATATCTGAAATTCGCAGAAGTGATGATGGACAAGCCGCAGTTCTACTACGCATTTGAAATGCTTTACTGGTGCGGTATCCGTGAGGGCGAGCTGTTGGCACTCACCCCGGCAGACTTCGATTTCAAGAAAGGTACGGTGAGCATCAACAAGTCCTATCAGCGTTTGAACGGACGTGATGTTATCACCACTCCCAAAACAGAAAAGAGCAACCGTATCATTACCATGCCGCAGTTTCTCATTGAGGAAATACAGGACTATCTCAGACAGCTCTACGATGTCGGGATGGACGAGAGAATGTTCCTTGTGACCAAGAGCAGCCTGCACCGAGAAATGGCAAGAGGCGCAAAGGAAGCGGGCGTACAGCGTATCAGAATCCACGATATTCGTCACAGCCACGTTTCCCATCTGATCGACATGGGCTTCTCCGCTACGGCGATTGCAGACCGTGTGGGACACGAAAGCATCGACATCACCTACAACTACGCACACCTATTCCCGTCCAAGCAGACGGAAATGGCAGATAAATTGAATATGGAAAGGGGCGCATGATTATGTCAGCAAAGAACATGGACAACCACAACCGATGGAGAAACAGAACGGTAGCGTTCAGAGTATCGGACGAAGAAAACGCACAGATCGACCTCGCTGTGAAGCTCACAGGGCTTACCAAGCAGGACTATATCACTCGCAGACTTCTCTGCAAGGATGTGGTGGTACAGGGCAATCCGAGAGTGTATAAGGCACTCAGAGATCAGTTCGCCGCCGTCCTGGACGAGCTTCGACGCATTGAAGCCGGTGAGGGGGTGAACGACGAACTGCTGGATACCATCAATCTGATTGCAAGCATTATGGATGGAATGAAGGAGGACGATGCCTATGGTATTTGACGCAAAAGAAAAGACTGCCCTTGCAACATCTGTTGGCGCAGATGAAAGGCAGTCTGTTCAAAACACTAATAATATTATACCCACAATCGATGAACATTTCAATGACTCCGGCGAAATTTATGAAGAAAATTTGCAGGAAATGTTCTTCCGAATGTCTCATCCGTACTATCTGCACACAGTCTCCATGACCGAGCTGTATCAGACTCCTTACAAGAGCAGACCGCCGATCATCGACGGTTTGCTCTACGGAGGGGCGTATATCCTCGCCGGTGCGCCGAAGATCGGCAAATCGTTCTTGGTGGCGCAGATCGCATATCACATCAGCACAGGCAAAAAGCTGTGGGACTACGACGTCCACCAAGGGACGGTGTTATATCTCGCATTGGAGGACGATTATCAGAGAATCCAAAGCCGAATGTTTATGATGTACGGCGTGGAGGACAGCAGCAATCTCTACTTCGCAACGGCGGCAAATAAAATCGGAAACGGTCTGGATGAACAGCTTGAGTTCTTTATAAACGAGCATCCCGACACCAAGCTCATCATCATAGACACCATGCAAAAAATCCGTGAGGTTGGCGGTGAGGCATACAGCTACGCCAGCGATTATGAAATCATCGGCAGGCTCAAACAATTTGCCGACAAGCATTGCATCTGTGTTCTGATCGTCCACCACACAAGAAAGCAGCCTGCAGGAGACACCTTTGAAATGATCTCCGGTACGACGGGATTGCTCGGATGTGCCGACGGCTCCCTGCTCATGCAGAAGAAAAAGCGTACAGCGTTGGAGGCAACCATTGATGTGGTTGGACGAGATCAGCAAGACCAAATCCTCTATCTGAGCAAAGACCCGAACACACAAATCTGGAACTTGGATAAAACAGAAACAGAGCTTCACAAAGAGCCGCCCGATCCTGTATTGGAAGCTGTGGCGAGGTTGGTCACTTCGGAACAACCGGAGTGGACAGGCTCTCCCTCTGAGCTTGCAGAAGTACTCAATACCGGGATGGCGGCAAACGCCTTGACAAAGTATTTGAACGTCAAGTGCGGCAGACTGATGGACGAATACGGTATCAGTTATGAGAACAAAGCCAAGCACTCCGGCAGACGTGTGACGCTGACCTACACAACAAAATAAACCGAGGTGCGACGGTTGCGACGGTCGCAACGGTTAAAACGATACCACCAAAAACACCGTCGCAATCGTCGCTATCGTTGCGGAAGCGAAAGGAAACGAAGCGAATGAAAAACGTACAGATACCCTATGAGCTGTTCGTCGATCTGGTGCTTTACCATCTGAACGGCGAGGATGATTTCGATGAAGAAATCCGACAAGGCTTGGAGCAAAAGCTGGATGCCATGCTCAACAGACAGCTCTACTCTCAATACAAAACAGCCCCCACCGAGGAACAGCGGGAACAGGCAAGGCAGGAATATCTTGACCGCCGTGGAGTGCCGCAGAGCTACCGCTGGACTACTTCTCCTTGGGAGCTATGACAGGAGCGTGCCACGCTCCTGTAGATGGCAGACAAGGTAAAGCATTGGCTGACACAGACCTCACAGCATCTCCC
>CALFMA010000039.1 GCA_937880065.1 uncultured Ruminococcus sp. | reverse complement strand
TGGAATTGACCTCTCCGAAAGAGGGTGCATTTGCAGAGATCATACCGGAGAAAAGGGTGAAAGCCCCCCGGGAATTTGATACCTTTATGCTTCTTGCTTATGCCAAAAATGTCTCTGTCGTGACGGTGAAATTCCGAAAACCTGACGGAAAGATCCATACCTGGCAGAGTCGGAAAAACAATTTTAATGAGACAGTTGGTTTCAGCTTTTCCGGAGCGTTCGGTATACAAAGACTGCTCAACTTTAGGAGAAGATTTTGCTTTTGAGGTGTACTTTGAGAAGTTGTATAATCAAGGAATACGCAGAGTATTTTTAGATGAAGTCTGTAAGATTGACTCTGAGCTTATTGCTGATTCTGCCAGTATGTTGATAATAATAACAGGCAGTGTAAAAGTTTCTGTAATAAGACTTAGCAATATGATCGGAAGAGGTTTGGTTCTGGAATTACCGCCTATAACTTATACAGAAAGATTGCAGTGGGAAGGTGTGCAGACATCACCGGAATATTTTGAGCAATATCTGAAAACAGGTACAATTACTGTTGGTATGCAAGATTCAGAAACTTACTGGAGAAAATATGTCGTGGCTGTAGTCGAAGATACTCTCGGTTCGTATTTACAGCGAACAACGCTTGAAGGATATCTGACTTTTCCTGATACAGATAAAATAATGAAAGCTTTGAAGTACATCTCTTTGTGTCAGTTTGTATACAAAACAAAATCCGGCAGACTTGTAGATATTCCTGCGTTACCTAAAAAAATAAATCTTTCTATTTCTGATTTTAAAGATTTAAAGGTTCGGTACGGACTTACTAATGAGGAAATAGTAATTGTTTGTGATATTCTGGTAGTCTCAGGGCTGGCAAGACGTATAACTTCAATAAACGAGGAAGAATTATCAAGGATATCGGGTGGAAGATTAAATACATTACATACAGTTGATAGTAATGTTCCGGCTTTGATATTTGAATATCCCTGGTTTGCAAGTTATGCAATTACATCTGAACTCAGCGATTGTGACAATCTGATTGATATCTGGCTTGAAAATGAACTTATGCTAAAAATGACATATCTGTACAGATACGTTGATAAATACAGAACTGCAGATATGGAAGAAATCGATATAGTTTACACCATAGGAGACAGACTAACTTCTTCTTTGGCCGGTTTGGAGTGCAAAAATAAATCCGCAACAAACATTTCAGGCAGTAATATATCATCATATTTAACTATCAAGGATAGGTTGAATCTATGTGATTTGGTGATAACCAGCAATGATAAAACTATTTTACACGATGAGTATAAAATTGTACGAAACGATCTGGTTGCTCTTGCATTGGAACGAGAATATTTCAGTAAGTGCAATGCTTTGTTCAATGGTCATTCAAGTTATGTTTTCTGTGATAAAACAGTATCGGAATTGTTGTGAAAAACTTTTGAAATCTGACAGCCGAACATACATCAGATAATTAATCTGATTATGTTCGGCTGTCTTTCTTTTATCTATAATATTTCTGCTACATGAAAATATACCACAGATTTTCCGAATCCTTAAACCTGCACAAAATCATTGACATTTGATGAAAATTTTAGTATAATATGTGTAATTAAAAGTTTGTTAAAATGTATGGGTTTGCAATGTCACTGGAAAGGATAAATGTGTATATGAAAAATTCAAAAAAACTGCTTTCCGCAGTTACAGCAATTACTGCCACAGCCTTGACTTTGAGCAGTTTCTCAGCCTATGCAAAGGTTGAACCCAACCCCGTTATAAGTCGCAACTGCCCTGTATATTCAGGAAAAGCAAGCCAGCCTACAGCGGCAAATGACGAGCATTACTTCTCGTTCTGCTTTCTCACAACTCCCGACTATATCGCCTATGACCTGTCCGCAGTTCCCACAGATGAACGTAAACAGGTGCTTGCGGTGTGGTACAACACAAGTTCCTATGACTATATAGGCAGCTACAAAAGCCGAAATATGGAGCCTTCCGACTACACAATCGAGGTGAATTCCGCAGAGGGCGGTGCATATCCCGAAAATGGCTGGGAAGTTGTTGAAACTGTGGAGGGGAATACTTTAAGTTCCCGTCAACATCTTGTGGATATGGCAGGCTATAACTGGATTAGGCTGAATATTGAGAAAGCCGATGATGAAAGCGGCAAGCAGGCAAGCATTAATTTTGACGTTCACAACGTAAGCGGCGGAGTATCCGACAGCTGGCTGTTTTTAGGCGATTCCATAACCGCAGGCGGAATGAATAACTGCTACGGCACAGGTTTTGCAACTCATATCAATCAAATCGACAGCCGCTATTTCCCTGTGCAGGAAAATGGCGGAATCGGCGGTATTCGCAGCATTGACGGCAAGGAGAATATTGACCGCTGGCTGTCAGTTTCCCACGCAAAATATGTCAGCCTCGCATACGGAACTAACGATTGCTGGGGAAATCCCAATGCAACCGAAGAATACTACAACAACACAAAGTATATGATTGATGCTATTCTTGCCGCAGGAAAAATCCCTGTTCTGCCGAAAATTCCTGCATCTACAAATAAAGATGTCAAGGATAACGTACCTCTTTACAATGCGATAATTGACAAGCTCTACGAGGAATACGGCGATAAACTGGTGAAAGGTCCTGATTTCGGGGAATTTCTCCTGTCCTCCCCCGATTATTTAAGCGGTGACGGAGTTCACCCCTCTGATACGGGTTATGCGGCAATGCGTGAGGAATGGGCAAGACTTATGTATGAAACGGTTTATACTGCCGAATCTTCGGAAACTCCCACAGAACCCACAACAAATCCGACTACTGAACCCACAGCACCGCCAACTACAGAGCCGCCCACGGAAAATGATATACTGTACGGCGATGCAAACTGTGACGGAGTTGTTTCAATTGCCGATGCAGCAGCGATTTTACAATGTTTAGCAAATCCCGACAAATACAGCTTATCAGAGCAGGGTGCTGTCAACGCAGATATTGCTGATACAGGCAACGGAATAACAGTTGACGATGCTATCACTATTATGCAGATTGATGCAGGTATTATATAACTGTTTCTGAAAATAAATATTATAACTATTCCGCACAATTTTTTAAAGTCTGTGCGGAATTTTTTTGTTTCAGCTTATGAATATTATTAAATTTTTATTAATATCGTATAAGACTCATTGAAACTCGTATATCTTTATGCTATAATCTTAACATATACATATGTATATATATTTTTTAAAACTTGGGGGTTTTTAATCATGAAGGGCAAAAAATTTATCATTAGCACACTATCAACACTCACATTCACTATTTCGGCAATAATATCGCCATTCCAAACGCTGAATATTAATTCTTCCGCAACATCAGGTGCCTTCGATTTCACAAAAAAAGTACAGGAGATCGAAAAATTACACAACGAGGTCATTGAGGATTATGAAAATCAGGATTACAGTTTAGATTCCTCACCTGCAATATTCAAAGCGCTTTTTGTAAAGTGTACTGACGTAACAATGAAAGTTGACGGGAAATACAATTCATACATCATTGATTCAGATGTTGACAAGGTTCTTAATCACGGTATAAGTCGATTTGAAGAAACTGTAGAAGATATGACAAAGGGCGCTTTGGATATCATACCTACAGTCATAAACTTAAAGGATCCTATTAAAGTAGAGGGCGCTTTTGGTTATAATGACATTAAAGACAACCTGACAGAGGAAATTCCGATTGAAGAATACCATTCTGTATTCTTTTTATCAGCAAGAGAAGGAGTATATAGTACAACAGGTTTGAACCTTACACATACTTATGGCGAATCATACATTCAGCCTGCTGATGTCAAAAAGGAACTTGAAAGAATTGAAAATAACGCTTCTCTTGAAGAAGACCGTAAGGAATTCTGGACTTGCGGAAATATCACCCATGAATGGATTCATCAGATTGATACACCATCAAAACTTTTTATAAAAGACGACACTTTCCCTCTTTGCCATGACTATTTACTTGAAGATAAGAATGGCAACAAAGTGGATAAGGAATTAATAAAAACAGTTGAAAACGGAGTTACATATCTGACAAATCCTGCTAACGGTTATAAATGGAAATATGTGGAAGGAAAATATCCAGATCATCTTGGTGATTATTACGAAGCACTTCTTTCAGGTGAAATAATCGACACATTTGACGGAAACAAGAAAAAAGGAATGTTCCCATCCCTGTGGAAATTACTCTGTGCCGAAAAAAACCTCGGAACTTTTACAATTCAGAATACAACAACAAATAATTACTTAAATGCAGAAAATGAAGTTGACCGTTATGGTGCTTCAAAGCTTACTGCTGTATCAAAGTTTGATAAAACATCAACTAACACACAATGGCAAATTGTATACGATTTCACAGCAAGAAAAACAGGCGGTTTCCGTATATTTTCCAAAAAAGACATGAGTGAACTGATTCGTGCCGAACAAGGTGCGGCAGTCGATACAGCTGCACTTTATAGATTAGGATGGGGCGCAGACGAAACAGACGTAAAGTGTTTCTCATTTAAATTCATCCCCGATAATAATGGTAATTATCAGATTCAGACTACAATGGATGTATTTAAAGATTATGTTCTTTCAGAAAACACAAAAAATGGCATTGATTGTTGTAAAGCAGGCACAAATGACGTGTGGAGAATAAAAAACATTAATTCAAACAGTAATGAAGAAAATGTTACTACTACAACAACAACTACAACTACAAAGAAAACTACAACAACTACAACCACAAAGAAGACTACAACAACTACAACCACAAAGAAAACTACAACAACTACAACCACAAAGAAAACTACAACAACTACAACTACAAAGAAAACTACAACAACTACAACTACAAAGAAAACAACAACACCTACAACCAC
>CALFMA010000038.1 GCA_937880065.1 uncultured Ruminococcus sp. | reverse complement strand
TTCCTTCTCCAAATGGATTCTTTACAAACTTCTCCGCTGTCAACTCCGGTCTGTTTAAGTATCCTCTTGCTAAGCCGTCTCCTGTTATACACAATTCTCCGGGTATTCCGATTCCGCACATTCTGTCTCCGTTCATTATGTAGACCTTTGCGTTGCTCTTTGGGCTTCCTATCGGTACCAGTTCTCCTGCATACTTCTTTCTGTATTCCTCTTCTGCTTTCTTTATCTGATATACTGTTGTGATTACTGTTCCTTCTGTCGGTCCGTATGTCTGCCATACGTCCACTTCTCTCTTCAATATATTGCTCAGATATTCTATCTTCAGCTTATCGCTTCCTACTATATACTTCTTTACACTCTTTATTTCTTCTTCTCTGTTTAGTTCATTCATCAACAGCGGTGAGCAATGTATCAGCGTTACTTCATTCTTTTTTATGTATTCTTTCAGTTTCTCTACATCCGGCACTATCTCCGCCGGTGCTGTTACTACTCGGCCTCCAATACATATTGCTGGATAGAATTCCTCTACAAACATATCAAATGAATAGGATGCCTGCTGTAACGATACTACTTCTTCATCTATTCCGAATGTTCTCGTAAAGTTATATATATCTGCTATTACTCCTCTTTCTTCAAGGGCTACTGCCTTCGGTTTTCCAGTTGTTCCTGATGTGTATATCAGATATATCAGATCTTCCTGTGTCTTTATCTTTTCCGGATTCTTATCTTCTCCTTCTTTATACTTTTCCGGTTCTATTACCTCTATCCCTTCCGGTATCTTTACTTCTTTCTTCGTATATTTTATTACTGCCTTCGGCGTACTATCTTCCAGCATGAATTCTATTCTCTCTGCAGGATATGTCGGATCTATCGGTACATATGCTCCCCCTGACTTTAATACTGCTATTATTGATATCGCCATCTCTATGCTTCTGTCTGTTATTATTCCTACGAATTCGTTCGCCTTTACTCCTGCTTCTCTTAACTTATTCGCTATTGCATTCGCTCTGTTGTTCAGCTCTTTATATGTTATGCTTCTTCCGTCACATACATAGCATTCCTTTTCCGGGTTCTTCTTTGCTGCTTCTTCAAACAGCTCTGCTGCTGTCTTGTCTCTTGGATATTCTGCTTCTGTTGCATTGAAGTCGTTTAGAATGAGATTTTTCTCATTTTCAGTAATAAATACAAGTTCTCTAATATTTGAATTCGGATTACAAGACATCTCTGAACATATCTTAAGCAATCTGTTCATTATATTGTCAATTTCTTCATCACAATAAATATTTGGATCGTATTTAAAATTAAAAGTCAATTTGGAATTATCTTCATATGCAGCAATAGAAATACCATAGTTTGTCTGCTCTCTTGTAGCCTCGAATTCAACCAATTTATCTATTTCATCGTCTTTTCTATTTTGACCAGACAGATAATTTTCAAATACATAAATGATTTTTATTAAATTAGACCCCTGATTAGTAGCATTCTGTATTTCATAAAGTGCACAATAATCGTAATTGGTACTCTCTGTTCCCTGCTCCTGCTGCTTTTTGATAAGCTCTGAAACTGTCATATTTTCTTCTGTTTCAACTCTTACTGGGACAGTATTTACAAAAAGACCTATCATGTTCTCTATTCCGCTTACAGGTGCATTACGTCCAGATACTACCTTACCGAAAACAACATCATTTTCTCTGCTGTATATCTGAAGCAGAATTCCAACTGCCGATTCTGCTACCGTGCTTATCGTACTTCTGTTTTTTTCAGCAAGATTTTTAAGATCTTCTGTAATACTTTCATTTAAACTCTTTGTAAGTTCTCTTACCTGTTCATCTGTCTGAACAGGCTTTTTCATCGGAATTATATCAGCATTGTTATCATAGCCATCAAGCTTGTTTTTCCAGTATTCCAAAGCTTTGTTTTTATCCTGTGCTGTCTGCCATTTTATAAAATCAACATAACCAAGACGACCAGAACGCTCTTTTGCAATCTCTGCCTTAATATCATCATATTTTTCACCGTTTAGAAGATGATCATAAAACTCAAATACTTTTTTCAGAAGTATATTGAGACACCATCCATCTATAATTATATGATGCATTGTAAAAATCAGATAGCTGTTATCATCTGACATTTTTATTATATTTGCTCTGATCAGCGTATCATTAACAAGATTAAATCCTCTTTTTATATCTTCTAATTTCAGTTTATTAATTGCCTGCTCTTTTTCTTCACTCTTTATATCTGAAAGATCAGTATATTTCAGCTCAGGACGGCGTTCCGTAAGAACAACCTGACACGGTGCTTTTACTTTTTCATATACAAAAAATGTTCGCAATGCAGAATTACTCAATGCCAGAAGATTTAACGCATCTGACATTTTCTCATGATCTATAAATCTTTTTATCTTAAATGAGGACTGAATTATATATGCCGTATTTTCTTTTTCATATAACGCATGAAAAAGCATACCCTCCTGCATAGGAGTAAGCGGATAAATATCCTCTATTTTTTTATTTAACGTATTCATTTTTCACCTTACTATTCATTATAATAACGAATTAATAAAATCAATATCAGAGTTGTCCAAAAAATCTGCTGTCATATCTGATAATGTCTTATCATCCTTTTCATTTCCTGCAAAATAACCAATAATCTCACTAACACTATGCTCAAATTCATCTCTGAGCTTTTCTATGAATTTTTGTCCGAATCTATAATCGCTGCTTTCAATTTCAAATCTTATCTTTCCATTTACTTTGCTTCCATTAATATTAATCTTATCAGGAAGAACATTGTCAACAGAAATAGATCTTCCAAAACTGAATTTACTTATGTATCCTAAGTTTTCTGAATCAATATCACCAAGATAATTAAAGCATATATCAGGTACTGCACTATGCACAACATAGCCATATCCCATGCCATTGTCCGGAATGCCTCTTACAGTATCCTTTGTATTGATTACAGAATGATTATTGTCTTCACTATAATCTACTGATACTGCATAAAGATTAGTAAACCATCCAACTGTTCTTTCAACTGAGATTGGTTCACGTAATTCTTCACGTCCATGTCCTTCAAGCTTTATTGCTACCTTCTTCTGACCTGTTATACGACCAACTGCTCTTGCAAGACCTGCAATAAGCAATTCATCTGTTTTAGCATTATAGGCATTTCCACTTTTAGTAAGAAGTACATCTGTCATAGCTTCATCAAATTCAGCAACAGCTTTTCCACAAGCAGTATCCTTATAATCTCCGACAATCTTTCCTTCTGAAATGCTCTTATCCATATTTTTCCAATACTCTATATCTTTAATGGCAAGGCTCTCTCCATATTCTTTAAGCTTTTCACTCCACTGTATGTAAGAAGCTGTTTTTTCAGGTAATTTCACATCATTTCCGCTGGTTATTTGTGCGATTGCCGTATTAAGGTCTTCACAAATAATTCTCCATGATACACCATCGACCACAAGATGATGAATACATATCATAAGAAGTTTTTCGTTGTAAAGCTCAAATATCGCTGCTTTGACAAGAGGACCGTTATTAAGATCAATACTGCTCTGTATTTCGTTGCAATGTTCCTCTATAAATCCGAATGCATCTGCATTGAAACTGAGCTTAAATTCATATATATCACAATAACTGCTATCTTCTGCAGAAAGTATCTCAAGCGTTTTTTCACGATATACAGCTCTCAGAATATCATGATGCTTTACAATCTCTTCCAACGCTTGTTTTATTACTGCATTATCAGTTCCACTTATATCAAGCATTATCGCCTGATTATAGTGTGCAGACTTCGGAAGATTCCAACTGTTGAATTCACGAATTATCGGTGTAGTTTCAACCTTACCGATTACAGCACCCTGTGTATAGGTAACCTTCGCTTCTCCGCTGTTTAATGTTAATGCAACCCTCTTTGGCGTTCTTACATTCATTATTTCTTTAACACTTGTTTCATAACCGAGCGATCTCAGTTTAGAAATTATTCTGATAGCCTTAATTGAATCTCCGCCAAGTTCAAAGAAATCATCCTGCATTCCTATATTTTCAATATTAAGTATTTCTTCAAATGCAATGCATACAGCTTTTTCTTCTTCACTTTCCGGAGCAGCATATTCATGTATAGTACAAAGCTTTATATCAGGAAGTGCATTTTTATTGAGTTTGCCATTTCGTGTAACCGGAATAGCCTCTATCTGCATCATATAGGACGGTACCATGTAATTAGGCAGACTTGTACTAAGAATATCTCTTACCTCTGATACACTTATTTCCGTTTCACTTGTATAGTAAGCATATATTGCTTTTTCACCGTTTTCATTTTCTCTGACAATAACAGCACAGTCTTTAACATTTTCTATTTCACGAATCTTGCCATCTATTTCATCAAGTTCAATTCTGAATCCACGAAGCTTGACCTGAGCATCTATTCTTCCCATATATTCAATATTTCCGTCGGGAAGCCATTTTGCAAGATCTCCTGTTCTATACATTCTTCCTTCTCCAAATGGATTCTTTACAAACTTTTCTGCTGTAAGTTCCGGTCTGTTAAGATATCCTCTTGCAACTCCGTCGCCTGCTATGCATAATTCTCCGGGAACACCTATTCCGCAAAGACTGTTTCCGTTTAAAATATATATCTGAGTGTTATAAAACGGCTTTCCTATGTGTATTCTCTCACCGGGATGAAGTTTAGAATAGGTTGATGCTACCGTTGCTTCAGTAGGTCCATATTCATCAATTATCTCTATTTTATCACTTATACTGCTGTATATTTTTTTCATCAGCGAATCAGTCAATGCTTCTCCGCCGATCATTATTGCATGTATCCTTGATTCATCATACTTTTCAAGCTCATCTGCCAGTATCATAAACTGTGATGGAGTAATCTTTAAAACTGCAATATCATTTTCAGATGCAAATTCGGCAAGTTTATGCTCGTTTGCAAAAATATGCAGCGGTGTATTATACAGTATACTTCCAAATATAGCTGTTACCGTCAGATCAAACGCATAATTGGTTATTAATGGTGTTATTCCATCATGACCATAAAAATTATCCCGTACCGTTCCAAGATAATTTATCAAAGATCTGTTTTCGATCATTACACCCTTTGGTCTGCCGGTCGTTCCTGATGTATAAATACAATAAACAAGGTCACTTGAGGTATTAACATGTTCGGGATTTTCAGACGCACCTTCCCAGACCTTACTGTCCGCAAGGTCTATTACCGGTATTTTGGAGGTTATTGTTATATTCTCTGTCGTATATTTAAGTACTGCCTTTGGCTGACAATCCTCAAGCATGAAATTGATTCTATCCTCAGGATATGTAGGATCTATCGGTACATATGCTCCGCCTGCTTTTATTATTCCGTAGATTCCTTCTATCATTTCAAGACTTCTGTCTGCAATAATCGCTACGAAATCATCCGGTTTTACGCCTATTTCTCTCAGTTTGTTTGCAAGTGAATTTGCTTTTGCATTGAGTTCTGCATAAGTAAGTTTTTCATCATCAAATACGAGAGCAATATTATCGGGTGTCTTTTTTACCTGCTCCTCAAACAGTTCGATAATTGTCTTATTCTTTGAATATTCTGTTGCCGTTGCGTTAAAATCATTAAGGATTATGTTTTTCTCTGAATCAGATAAATAGTTCAGTTCACCGATTTTACAGTTTTTATCTACTATTGCAGCTCTCAGTACATCAATAAAGTACTGCTGTATCATATCCGCTGTTTCATCAAGAAAAAGAGCTGTACAGTATTCAAGTTCAATTGAATACTTATCAATTAATGGTACTACCGTAAAGCTCAGATCAAACTTTGCAATCGTATTCTCAAGCTCTGAAGGTTCGCAGATTATACCATCAAAATTCAACTCAACTGCTTCGTTATTCTGTAAAGTAAGCATCACATCAAACAGCGGATTTCTTGCCATATCTCTCTTTACTTCTACAGCTTCAATAAGTTCCTCAAACGGATATTCCTGATTTTCATAAGCATTAAGAGCCGTTTGTTTGATTTCTTCAAGAAATTGCTCAACTGTTTTATCTGCTTCAGGTCTGCCACGCATTGCAAGGGTATTTACAAACATACCCAGCATTCTTTCTGTATCTCTGTGTGTACGTCCGCTTATTGGTGAACCTACAACTATATCTTCTTGTCTGCTGTACTTGCTCAATGTTATCATCAATGCTGACAGGAAGACCATATATTCAGTTATTCCTGACTTTTCTGTAAATTTCTTTATTTCCTCTGTCAGTTTCTTATCAGTAAATACTGTTTTCTTCTTTCCGTCATATTTCTGTGTCTGTGGACGTGCATAGTCAAGGGGCATATCAAGGACGGGAATTTCATCATCAAACTGCGACTTC
>CALFMA010000037.1 GCA_937880065.1 uncultured Ruminococcus sp. | reverse complement strand
TTCTTTAAAGAAAGATACATATTTTTTATTACCTGGGAATTTTCTTCCAGTAACCATATCATACCAAACACCATCTGGAACAAAGAATCTATGAATTGATCTATTCATTATAGGGTCCTTAGGTTCCAAAATAGGACATACTAACAATTGTGAACCAAAATAATATTGATTCTTATAAATTTCATCATCATAAACCCACATATAGTTATAATAGAATGGTTGAATTATAGGAGTACCAGACTTAGTATAATTATATGCTTCTGTATAAATGTATGGAATTAATCTATGACGTAGTCTTAAATAATCAGCAGCAATATTAGAAGTTTTAGCATCCCAAACCCATGGTTCCTTTTTATAATATCTACCACGAGCACCATGGAAACGTAAAATAGGTCCAAAAGTTCCTAATTGAACATATCTTAAATATAATTCTCCATCTTCAATACCACCATGATTACCACCTATATCATGACTCCACCAACTTACTCCAATATTAGCAGCATTAATAAATTTAAATGGTAATGCTTGTAAATCCTTCCAACTTATTTCACTTGAACCACCATATAAAACAGGATATCTATGAGGAGCATAAATTCCTCCACGTCCTAATATTAATGGTCTCTTATTACCATCACGTCCTGAATCTAAATACAAATAGTGATTTAAAGCCCAAAGTTTAGTCAAATCCATCTTACCATCAGAATCATTCCAAAAGAAATCAATACCTAATGACTCAAGTGGATGTAAAAAAACCTTAAATAATATATCTAACAATTTAGGATTTAAAGGATCAAATTCAATAATAGAATTGGAACCTTGCATTCCTAAAAACTCACATGCTTGTGGATAATTTTGTTCAAAAGGATATATTCCGTTCGTAGGATTAATAACGACACCAACATGAACTCCCTTTTTATGAAATTCATCAATCATTTCTTTAGGATCATGTATTAAATCAGTATTAAAAGTAAAACCAGATTTTATTTTTTTATGATTTTCGTCACCACGAATATGCCAATCATGATCAAAAACCATAACAGCTAAAGGAATATTTTCTCTTTCAAAATTTCTAATTAAATCATGAACTCCTAAACTATCATAAATAGTATTTCTACTCCACCAATTACCTAAAGCAAAACGAGGAATTAAAGCAGGAGCTCCTGTCATTTTAAAATAATCAAATAATACTTGTTTAAAATCTTTGACTCCCACATATTATAATTTGACAATTCCTCTTTTTCAAAATTATATGCCAAAATACCAACTGACCTTTCATATTCATCTATACCATTTAACTGGCAAAATTCATAAATAATATCTGGAATATACTCACATGGATCATCACTGCTGAATTTCAAAAACTCTTCATATTCATGTTTTGAAAAAAAGTCTTCTTCTTTAATAGGTTCTTCATGAGAATTAATAGTAAATAATTCAATATAAATATTATCAGCCAACGGAAGTTGATTTAACTCAATACCTAAACCATAAACTTTAGCATTTTCCAAATTCAAAACAGTATGGCCTGTTTTCATACCACTCATCCAATTATCAAATGCCGGTTTAACAATCTCCTCCGGTGTTAAAGAAGATAAAACTGTTTTTAAGTGTTCAACCCCTATAATTTCAACAAATTCTTCCATAAAAATAATATATTTATCAAACGCACAATATCTACAACGCGTAAGTTTAAAAATTAGAATAAAAAAAGATTTTGAGAGATTTGAGGATATTCGGAATATATGAAAAAAGCATTATTAATAGCATCGGTATTATTTATTGCTGTTGTAGTTGCGCCTACAGCTGTTGTTGTATTCTTTGCAACATACTCGTCGTAATCTTCCTGAACTGCATCCATTTCATGCATCTTGTTAAGGTCGCCTGACTTTGCATTTACCTGCTTTACGTAATCATTAGCCATATTGCGGAGTTTCTTCTCCTGTGCAGCGTCAACCTTTTCGCCTGCTTCATCTTTAAGGCTGATTGACACATACTTGATTCTTGCATAGTTTTCGTCGAAGAAATCTTTAAGCTCGTCCTCTGAGCAGCCCTTTTCGCCCTCAAAGTCATAGTAGTGCTTGAAAATCTCTGTTTCCATATATGTAGTTTCTGCAATGGATTTCATAGATTCAAGGCTTACACCGTTTTCTGCAAGTCTGGGATCCATAGAATAATAATACTCAGCCATTTCAGCAGCAGAATCCTTATCTTCCTTTGAAAGCTGTCCGCCGATAGCTTCAAATTCTGAAATAAGACCTGCATAATCAAGGCAATATTCTGTTGCCTTGTTCTGAATCCAGCTTGTGGAATCAATTTCGTCAATGTTGGCATTTCTTACATCTTCAATGGCAGGAGCAGTTGTACCTTCGCCCTGAATAATAGCTGAAGCCTCGCTGTATGCCTGAATTGTGTAGTAAATAAACACGCCGGCAGGAATTTCTCTGCCGTTGATTGTCATTGCATTCTGTGTATTACCTCCGATTGAGGGTGAACAACCTGCAACTGATGATGCAGCTACTGCTAATGTTGCTGTTGCAGCTGCGATTTTCTTCAATGTTTTCATTATAATTTGCCTCCGATATATAATTGATTTAAGGTCTGATACCTCATAATTATCATATGCTTTTTTATTATACTACATTTTTTCCGTTTTGTCCATAGCAAAATGAAAATTTTTTCAAATCTTTCACATTTTCAGCAAATCCGCACATTTTTTCCTTTGATATTTCCTAATACAAACCCTGTTTTTTCGTGTTTTTGCACAAATTCAAACTGTTATTTTCTACACTTAGCCTTTATTAAATCTCCTGCACGGATTTCGGTTTTATCTCCCTCCGCCCTGACATTTCAAACCATACCTGATAATTTGTCATAATTATACCCCATTTCCGCTGAAAAGTCAACTATTCCGCTGCTGCACAGATTCAACGCAAAACTACATTATTTTTCGTGTTTTTGCACAAAATTCCCTTGACAAGCCTTGCTATCTATGATATAATTATAAAGGTAAACTATAAACTAATCAACGGAGCGTGATTTCTTTGAAAAATATCAGAATCGGAACAAGCCGCCCTTATGATGTACATATCGAAAGAGGCAGCCTGAAAAAAAGCGGCGAGCTTATTTCTGCCGTTTTGAACTCGAAAAAAACTGTGATTATTACTGATGATACAGTGGACAAACTGTATAGTGATACTCTCAGAGAAAGCCTTGAAAAATCGGGTATTTCCTTTGATATTTTCGTTTTCCCCCACGGTGAACAGTCAAAGAATATTAAAACTCTCAGTGCAATTTATGATTGCCTTTGCGACAACGGTATCACAAGAAGCGATTTCCTCATTGCCCTTGGCGGCGGAGTTGTTGGCGATATTACGGGATTTGCCGCAGCTACTTTTTTAAGGGGAATTGAATTTGTTCAGATTCCCACTACTCTGCTGGCACAGGTAGATTCCTCAGTCGGCGGAAAAACTGCCATTGACATCACAGGAGGAAAAAATCTTGTAGGTGCTTTCAAACAGCCTGCCCTCGTTATCTGCGACAGCGACACCCTCACCACACTCCCCGAAGATGAACTGGGATGCGGTATGGCGGAGGTTATCAAGTACGGTATGATTCGTGACGAAAACCTCTTTGAGATTTGCGAAAACCACAATATCTGCAATATCCACGAAGTTATGGACGAAATCGTTTCCACCTGCGTTGACATTAAACGACAGGTTGTGGAAAATGACGAATTTGACAGGGGCGAGCGTATGCTCCTCAATTTCGGACATACTCTCGGACACGCTATCGAAGGCTGGCACAACTACACCAACTACACCCACGGTATGGGAGTAGCCGCAGGTATGTGTATGATTACACGCCGTTTCTGTGACGAAAAATTAGCTGAAAAGCTTGAAAAATGCGTAGAAGCGTACAAGCTTCCCATTTCTTCCGAAGCACCTATGAGCGAACTTCTGCCTTTCTGTGCAATGGACAAAAAGTGTGAATCCTCGTCAATCAGCTACATTGTATGCCCTGAAATCGGCAAGGGCGAAATCAGAAAAACATCAACTGCGGAATTTTTCCGTCTTATGGAGGGTTAAGCAATGGATATAAAAATCAGCCCCTCCGTACTCAGAGGAAATCTCAGTATTCCTGCTTCAAAAAGCTGTGCTCACAGAGCAGTAATCTGTGCGGCTCTTGCTGACGGAGTTTCCACACTTTCGGGAATTACTATGTCAAAGGATATTGAGGCTACAATTTCCTCTATGACAGCCCTTGGTGCGTCATTTGAAATCAATGGTGATATTGTAACTGTAAAGGGTATAAGCGGCGGTATAGACGGTATTGCTGAATTTCCGCGCTTTCGCAGGCGCTGAAGGCGGGATCCGGGAGCGCGGTGCTCGATTGCGGCGAAAGCGGCTCAACGCTTCGTTTTCTGATTCCTGTTGCTGCGGCACTGGGAACGGACTCTGAGTTTGTCGGCAAAGGCAGACTTCCTCAGCGTCCCATTGATATTTACAAGCGTGAACTTAAAAATCACGGAATCACTTTCCACACAGAGGAAATGCCCTACGAAATCAGCGGTGTTCTCACAGGCGGAAAGTACGAAATTGAGGGAAATGTTTCATCTCAATTCATTACGGGACTTCTTTTTGCACTCCCTCTTGCAAAAGAGGATTCGGAAATTATTATGACTTCCCACCTCGAATCACGTCCATATGTGGATATTACAATTGACATTCTCCGCCGCTACGGCATTGAAATCAGCGAAACAGAAAACAGCTTCCTTATTAAGGGAAATCAGAAATATACTCCCTACGACGAACATATTGAGGGAGATTATTCACAGGCGGCTTTCTTTTTCGTGGCAAATGCTCTCGGCTCTGATGTCAATATCCTCAACCTTAAAGAGGACAGCGTACAGGGCGATAAAGCCATAACCGATATTATTGCCGATACTCTGAAAAACGGCTCTGTTACAGGATATAAAGCTGATTGTTCGGATATTCCCGACCTGGTGCCGATTTTGTCAGTTCTCGGTGCATACGGAAATATGCCGTCAACTATTTACAATGCGGAAAGACTTCGCATAAAGGAAAGTGACCGTCTTGCCGCTTGTGCTGATATGCTCAACAATTTAGGCGGAAATGTGACCGTAACTTCCGACGGTCTTGAAATTCTGCCCACAAACGGTTTGAACGGCGGTACAATTGACAGCTATGGCGACCACCGAATTGTTATGGCAGCTGCAATTGCGGCTCTAAACTGCAAAGGTGATGTGATTATTAAAGGTGCAGAGGCGGCAGAAAAGTCATACCCCACATTTTTCGAGGATTACGTAAAACTCGGAGGTAAAGCTGATGTCATTGATTTGGAACAATAAAATTTCTATTTCCTGCTTTGGCGAGGAAAGCGGCGGAATTGTGGGAATTACCATAAGCGGACTGCCTGCGGGAGAATATATAAATTCCGAAGAAACCGAGCGTTATCTCCGCAGACTTTCCCCGAAATCTCTGGGAAATGTGAGAATTTCAATGCCCCGAATTATGTCGGGTATCGAAAATGAACGCACAACAGGGGGTGCATTATGTGCTGTTATGAAAATTGATGTACCTGCTAAAAAAGCCGAAGATTCCCCGAAAAATTATCGTTTCGGTCACGCTGATTATACAGGTGCGGTTTGTAACAGAGGTTACTGCGATACCCTCGAAAAATCCCGTACTGCCGAGATATTCGCCCCTCCCATATGCTTTGCGGGAGCAATATGCGGACAAATTCTCGAAAGACGTGGAATTTACACAGCGGCTCATGCCCTGCGAATCCACAATGTAAAGGACAACCCCTTTGATGCTGTAAGACTTGACAGGGATGGCGTAATATGCGTCCGTTCAAAGGATTTCCCCGTCATCAACGATAAAAACGGCTGGAAAATGCTGGAAACCATTTCCGCTGCCGCTGATGCCGATGAAACCCTCGGCGGAATTGTTGAATGTGCGTCAATCAACGTCCCCTCCGGTGTAGGCTCACCTGTTTTCAACGGTCTTACAAATAATATTGCACAGCTTCTTTTCGGAATTCCCGATATTTCGGGTGTTGAATTCGGTGCAGGATTTTCCTCCGCTGAAATGGCAGGAAGTCAGTATGCCGACAATTCCTACACAACCGAGCAGGGATATTCCGCTACCCATACAAACAGCCACGGCGGCATAATAAACGGAATTACATCGGGTATGCCTGTTGTTCTGAGGGCGGCGTTTCACCCTCCGAAAAAGGGAACTATCCCCTGCTGTAATATTCCAAAATCCGTTGTATATGTGGAATCGGCAGTCAATACGGCACTTCTCTCCGCCATGCTTGACTACCCTAACTTCTGTTGACAGAAAGGAAAGGTGATACCTATGAATGAG
>CALFMA010000036.1 GCA_937880065.1 uncultured Ruminococcus sp. | reverse complement strand
ATTGTTTCTTTCTGTGAACTGGTCTTCGGGGCATTTCCCTGATAAACTTGTGGTCGCAATGAAAAACTTTAATACAGTTTATTCTGCTTGGGATGAGAATAAACTCGTTGGAATGATATGTGTTATGGATGACGGAATAATGAATGCCTATGTTCATTATCTTCTTGTTGACCCTAATTATCACGGAAAAACAATTGGAAGAACTCTTGTTAATATGGTAAAAGAAAAGTATAAGGAATATATGCGAATTGTGGTTGTCGCTTATAATGATGAACTGCACTTTTACGAAGCGTGTGGCTTTGAGAAAAGCGACAATACCTCGCCGATGTTCATAACATCGTTGTGGACATAAATTCCTATTGTATAATATAGGAGTCGGATAGAACGATAAGGATTTGACGGAGTATCATTGAAACTTGCTGGAGAAAACCCCTTTTTCAAAAGGGTCTTACTCAATAAATTTCCATAATTTCCAAAGTATTGACAGAAACTTAAAAGAGTGATACAATAATAGCAGATAATAATGAAAGGCAGGGTTGTTTGATTCGGATAGATATATAGTATACTTTTTAAGGGGATACTATGTCTATTCGGGTCAGACAGCCTTTTTTGTTATGTTTTAAGGGCAGCCCTAAAGAAAAAAGCAGATGTCATGCATAGCTGTTTTTCAAAAGGGTGGTTAGCAAACGCCAAAAAATTTTGTCGTTTGCTATAATTTGATTTTTCAGGAGGAAATAATTATGCCGAATTCGTTTGAACTTGCTGCAGAAGATACTGATTTTATACAGAGAGAAATGGACTTCACTCTGAATTTACTTATTTCAAAAAAACTTCTTAAAGAGGGATTGATTACTCAAATAGAATATGACGAAATTGATACAATTTTAAAAGAGAAATACAACCCGTTCTTGTTAGCGTTTATTTCTGAAAATCCTTGATAAACAGCGATATTTACGGATAAGTAATGGGGAAATCTAATACCTATCCCTGTTATTAAATTTGTGGGGGAATTTATGAAAGAAATAATTACACTTCAGTCGGAAAAAACAATGTTTTTCAAAAGAAAGCGTGTAGCAGCATATGCAAGAGTGTCTGTGGAATCAGAGCCGATGCTGCATTCTGTAAATGCACAGATTAGCTACTATAGCAAACTTATTCAGAATAATCCTGACTGGGATTATATCGGTGTATATGCGGATCGAGGAATTACTGGAACGAAAATTCAAAAAAGAGATGCATTTCAAGAATTAATGAAAGAATGTGAAAAAGGAAATGTGGATATTATTCTTTGTAAGAGTATTTCCAGATTTGCACGAAATACCGTTGATTTGCTTGAATCGGTAAGGCGTTTGAAAAAACTTGGTGTAGAAGTTCGCTTTGAAAGAGAAAATATAAGCAGCTTTAGCAAGGAAGGTGAGTTTATTCTTACTATCCTTGCCTCATTTGCACAAGAAGAATCCCGTTCTATTTCAGAAAATGTAAAATGGGGTATGCGTAGGAAATATGCGAGCGGAGAAGCAAAAGCGTGGAATAAACACGTATATGGTTATCGGTTTGACGATGAACTTAATCAATATGTTTTTATTTTGGATGAGGCGAAAATAGTGCGTGAGATATTCAATATGTATTTGAATGGAGAATCTTTCCGTCAAATTGCCAATATTTTGAATAGCAGAGGTGTTAAAACAACTAATGGCTGTAAATTTGATAAGGGAACTATCGGAAGAATTATTGGTAATGAAATATATACAGGAAATCTTTTATGGCAGAAAAAGTTTGTTGAAAATCACTTGACAAAAATCAAAAAATTGAACAGAGGTGAATTGCCTAAATATCTTTATGAGAATTGTCACAAAGCAATTATTAATCACGATATTTTTGAAAAAGCTCAAGAGATACGAAGCGAACGAAGTGAAAAATATTGCAGGCATATATTAGGTTACAAATATGATTTTGCTCTGAACAAGTATTTTATCATTCCGGAAGAAGCTGAATCAATACGTTGTATTTTTAGTTTGTATTTAGATGGATTAAATTATATGGAAATTGCTAAAGAAGTTACAAGGCGAGGTATACGCACAGTAATGGGAAATTGTTTTACACGTTATAGTATTGGCGATATAATACGCAATGATTTTTACGGAACTTCAGTAACTGATGATAAAGGTGCTTGTCATGATGCTATTCTTGATAACAAAATATTTGTGCAGGTTTTAGCTGAAAGAGAAAGGAGAAAGAATCTGCAATGGAAACAGTTTTGAAATCAATTCAGCCGGAAAATAAGATTGAAAGACAGGTGACTGTAATTCCGGCAACTTGTGAGGAATGTAACACATCTAATGCAGATGCTATAAAAAAGATACGAGTGGCAGCATATGCACGTGTAAGTACCGACTATGAAGAACAGCAATCATCATATGAAACACAGGTGAAGTACTATACTAAGTATATCAAAGAACACATCGGGTGGAAGTTTGCGGGAGTTTACGCTGATGAGGGGGTAAGTGGATTAAGTACAGCAAAAAGAGAATCTTTTAATGCTATGATTGCTGACGCTCTTGCTGGCAAAATTGACCTTATAATAACAAAATCAGTCAGCAGGTTTGCAAGAAATACAGTTGACAGCTTAACTACCATACGCACATTAAAAGAACATGGCGTTGAGTGTTACTTCGAAAAAGAAAACATATGGACGCTTGATTCAAAAGGTGAATTATTACTGACTATTATGAGTTCTATCGCACAGGAAGAAAGTCGTTCTATATCAGAAAACGTCCGCTGGGGCAAAAGAAAGAGTATGGCAGATGGAAAAGTGACGATTTCATATTCAAAATTTCTTGGTTATAAAAAAGGAGAGAATGGCGGACTTGCAATAGATGAAGAACAAGCTGCTATTGTACGCAGAATTTTCAGTATGTATTTACAAGGTTATAATTTGACTCAAATAGCAAAAATACTGACCGGAGATGGAATAGCAACACCCTTTGGGAAATCACAATGGAGATATTATACTGTTTTGCGTATCCTTACGAATGAGAAATATAAAGGTGACGCATTGCTGCAGAAGTATTATGTATCGGATTTTCTTACAAAAAAATTGGTGAAAAATAATGGCGAATTGAAGCAATATTATGTAAAGGGAAATCACGAGGCAATTATAGAACCTGAAATATTCGATTTTGTGCAAAAATTACTTGCGGTTGGAAGCAAAGGTAAAAGGCAGTGTAGTACAAATATTCTATCATCAAAAATTTATTGCGGCGACTGTGGGGGTAGCTATGGTTCTAAAGTATGGCATTCAAATGATAAGTATCGCAAAGTGGTTTGGCAGTGCAATGATAAATATAAAGGTCAGAAATGCAGTACTCCATATCTTACTGAAGAACAGATTAAAAATTTATTTATAAAGGCTGTTAATAAGCTGTTGAATAGTCGTAAGGATATTATTTTAGGATATGATGAGATTATTAACAGTAAGCTTGGGACTGATATGTTGGAGGAAAAACAAGAAAATGTTAAATCAGAGCTGATAGAAATTGAAGTTGAGATGAAGAATATGTCTTCATTGGATACAAGCGAATATAGAGCAGAAAGATGGAAAATTGTTAGTCGTTATGAATTGCTGAAAGCTGCTAACAATGAACTTGAAAAGGAGATTAACGATAAAACTGTTCGCCGTGAGAAAATAAAACGCTTTTTGAATCAAAATGAAAATTCAGATTTTATAACTGAATTTGATAATGTATTTTGGGTTTCTATGCTTGAAAAAATGATAGTATATAACAAAGAGAAAATGTTGTTTGTATTTAGAGATGGAAGCGAGATAATAGTTGATATGTAGCATTTTGGGGCATCTGCCATTTGGCAGATGCCTCAGACTGTCCAAAAACCCCGATTCTCGTCAGAGATTCGGGGTTAAAGTTTTAAT
>CALFMA010000035.1 GCA_937880065.1 uncultured Ruminococcus sp. | reverse complement strand
CTACGGTTTTCCTCTCTGGGCTCTCCTTTCCCTTTCCCCTTTTTCCCTCCCATTGCCGACTTTTGATGATAGGGGATTTTTGTATAAGAAAAAGGCAAATCTTTTCATTCGTGTCAATTAGTCTTTTCAAATGAGTTTCGTTTAAGTCCTCTACCATTTATCTTTAGTATTTTTTTTAGTTTTAGTTGTTACAAGGCACTACAAATTATATAAGCCGTCAACATAGCTAACGGCTAAAAGCTAACAGTTAACGGCTTTTAATATAAAAAGGCGGCAGATTTCCGATTAATGTGAAATCTGCCGCCTTTATTAATTACGCATTACGCATTATATTTTAGCCCATAACTACTTCAACAGTATGCTCGCCATTCTCGAATGCAGGAATTACATTGCCCTCAACAGCCTGTCCGTCAACAGACATTGATACAACGCCCTTGCAAACATGGTTAGGATTCTTAACTGTGATATTATAAGTTGCACCACGGAACTTTCTTGTAGCTGTGAAGCCGTCCCACTCGTGAGGAATTGAAGGATCAACCTTTAATCCGTCCCAATCAGGAGAAATACCGAGGATATACTGGGAAATAGCAACCATATTCCATGCAGCTGTACCTGTAAGCCATGAGTTCTTACCCTCACCAAAGCGGCTTGCGTCCTTACCTGCAACCATCTGACCATATACATATGGCTCAGTCTTGTGGAGGTCGGAAATTTCCTCGTTGAATGCAGGAGCAATCTTGCTGTAGTACTCGAATGCCTTGTCACCTCTGCCTGCATAAGCCTCAGCACAGATAATCCAAGCATTGTTGTGTGTGAAGATACCTGCGTTTTCCTTGTAACCGCCTGGGTATGTGGAAATCTCGCCGTATTCTACAACGTACTTTGTAAATGCAGGGTTATTGAGAACAAGACCGTATTTTGTGTTGAGGTACTTGTCTATTGAGTTGAGTGTCTTGATGTCAGCGCCTTCAGCCTTGCCGATTTCTGACATAACTGCAAATCCCTGAGGTTCAATAAAGATCTTTCCTTCTTCACATTCGTTTGAACCCATCTTCTTGCCTTCTGCGTCATAAGCGCGGAGGAACCATTCGCCGTCGAAAGCGTGAGCCATAACGTTCTGCTTCATCTTGTCGTTTTCAGCCTGAGCCTTGTCTGCTTCGTCGTTCTTTCCGAGGTGACGGAGAATTCCTACATATGAGGGGCCTGCGTATGTAAAGAGTGTTGCAACCATTACTGATTCAGCAATCTTTGAGTAACCGCCTTCTGCTGCAAACTTAGGATTGGTATAAGTCTGGAAGGACTCACCAGGTGGGTCAGAGTAGCAAGAAAGGTTGATACAGTCATTCCAGTCTGCTCTCATTGCAAGAGGTAAACCATGAGGTCCTAAGTTGTTAACGATATGATAGAAGGAAACCTTCAAGTGATCCAACATAGGCTGTGCGATAGACATATCGTTGTCATAAGGAACCATCTCATCAAGGATGCCCCAGTCGCCTGTTTCCTTAATATATGCAGAAACAGAAAGGATTAACCATAAAGGATCATCGGAGAAGTCACCACCGATATCGGAGTTACCCTTCTTGGTAAGAGGCTGATACTGATGGTAGCAACCACCGTCAGGGAACTGAGTAGAAGCGATATCAATGATACGTTCTTTTGCTCTGTCAGGAATCTGATGTACAAATCCGAGAACGTCCTGGTTGGAATCACGGAAGCCCATACCACGGCCGATACCGGATTCGTAATAAGAAGCGGAACGGGACATGTTGAAGGTAACCATACACTGATACTGGTTCCAGATGTTAACCATTCTGTTAACCTTATCATCGGGTGTTGCAACATTGAAAATACCGAGGAGTTTTTCCCAAGCCTCGCCGAGTTCTTTAAGACCTTCAGCTACCTTTTCGGGTGTGTTGTATTTTTCAATC
>CALFMA010000034.1 GCA_937880065.1 uncultured Ruminococcus sp. | reverse complement strand
ATTAAGTACCCGCCAAATAATCCCGTGTCCAGGTAACTCCAACCAACTCCATAGACCGGATTAGACAAAAACGCCATGAGCTAAATCAGTCATGGCGTTTGATATATTCAATTATGGCAATAATCAGGCAAGACGTTCGACCAGGGCAGCAACGAATCAAGCTGTTCCGTTGTCGGTTCTGTTCCGAGCTTGGGTAATTCCGTCAGTAAGTGCGTAAGATATCCGAAAACATTAAGGTTATTTGCCTTGGCGGATTCGATGATAGAATAGCACCTTGCACTGGCATCCGCACCCTTGTCAGTGTCTGAAAACAACCAGTTCTTCCTACCTACAACAAATGGCTTAATGGCACGCTCAGCAAGATTATTGGTAAGCTCAATTCTGCTGTCAAGAAGCACATTGTTAAGCTGCTCTTTTTGATTTACAGAATACAGCATAGCCTTGTAAATACCCGAGCCTTTCGGTGCGTCAATGGTTTCAAGAAATTTCCAGTATTTGTCAAGCAACGGTTTAAGAGCTTTTGTTCTCCTATCGTTTTCGGGCATACCTTCAAGGCCCTTGTCTGCGGCGAAAATTCGCTCAATCAGCTCAAGTGCCTGTGCTGCTTTTGAATTTTTATCATCAATACCTTTAGGCAGACAATCCGTCCATTTTCGTCTTGCGTGTGCCCAACAGCCGATATGAACAGCTTTTACTGCCGCATTGTAAGACGCACATCCGTCGGTCTGGAGATATTTTGAGTAATCACCCAGTATCTTCTCCACAACCTTTCCCGAGCGTGTTGCATGATGGTAATATAAAGCCATTTTATGCTCTGAATATTTGCCTGAGCAGAATACCCATATTCTCGATTGTCCGTCTACCTGCTGTCCGTTGCGTTTCAGTACCCTCAGAGGTGTTTCATCTGCATGGATAATATCTTCCGTAAGCAGAATCTCATGCATTCTTTCCCACAGCTTTTCAAACCACATTGAGCTACGGATAATCCAGTTGGCAAGGGTTGTTCTCGAAAGCTCTACTCCCTCCGCTTTCCAATACTGCTCCTGTCTGTTGAGAGGCATACCAAGCTGATACTTTTGCTGCATCACATATGCAACCGTTGCAGGTGTTGCCATACTTTTCTTCATAACAGGCACAGGTGTTTCAGCTTTAAGAATTGGCGTATATTCATCATCTGCACAGTTCGCACATTTGTATACTTTTCTGTAAATATCCACCACAAATACCTGTGCGGGGATAATATTCAGCTCACTGCGAACAAATTCCTTGCCGATGCAGACAAGTTCCTCGCCGCATTCAGGACAATGTTTATCTTCAAGGTCGCAAATTATTTCTTTGTGTTCAAGATTTTCTGTGATTTCAGCCTTAGTGCGTTTTGCTTTTCTTGTGTGGGATGCAACAAGAGTTTCCTTTGTGGGTTCGGGGGCACTTGCAGAATATTCCTGTTCCGCTTCGTTGAAAAAGGAAAGTTGCTCTGAATCATATATATAACGAATCTGCTCGCTGGATTTGCCATACATTTTCTTCTGATTTCTGATAATCTGCTCGGTTAAGTTAGCATTCTGCTGTTTAAGTCTTTCGTTCTCATCTTTGAGTGCTTTTATGTATGCTGCCACCTCGGGCGAAAGATTTTTTGTATTAATGGACACGATAAAAGCACCTCTTTTCAAGCATTTTTGATACTTTAATTATACTACAAAATCGGCTTAAAATCAAGGGTTTTCGGCGTTTTCCAAAAAGAAAAACAGGAGATTTTTCACCCCTGTTTCAAATAATATCTGTATATTTTTTCGACTTTTGAATTGCCTTTGGCTGCTCTGTTGATAGTCCCTGCATTAACCACACATATTGCTCCTGTGTCAGCAGTCTGGCTTCTGATTCAGACCTCGGCCATTGAAATCCTCCGTTGTCCAGTCGTTTATACATCAACAGAAAACCATCCTCCTCCCATAGCAAAGCTTTAAGTCTGTCTCGTCGTCTTCCGCAGAACAAAAACAGACTGCCCGAACATGGTTCCAATCTATAATTCTGCTGTACGATTGCGGCAAGTCCGTCAATTCCACGTCGCATATCCGTATATCCGCACACCAAGTATACCTGCGGAAATCTCATCTCTTTCAGCATTACCGCAGTCCTCGCAAAATTGCGGTTATGGTTTCCGCTGACGCATTTTCGGGAAGTTCTACTGTAATTCCATTTCCAATAATTTTTATGCAGGATATATTGTCCGTTGGTAAAGCACAAGGTGATGGTGAAAGAGGTACAATCTCGTGCTTTTCCGAACATTTCAGCGCTGATTCACGGATTTTCTGCAATCGGTAATAAAAGGTTTTTGGCGATAATTCTTGCTCTTCGCACCACGCCGATACTGTTTTGCCGCTTGCTTGGTATGCTCGGTACATTTCTGACCATTCCTGCAGTCGCATTGCTCGTTTGGTTTTTGCTATTTTATCCATGTTTCTTTAACTCCAATCTGCTTTTTGGAGTGTCTTGCACTCCACTAAACTTCTTTAGAGTTATTTTAACACATATTCTACGTTTGTGGTAGTCACAGGATTATTGGGCGGGTATCTTATTTTAATTGATAGTGTCTTTTGCTTCTGTTGTATTTTCAGCTTCGGGCTGCATTTCATTTGAATCCTCGTGAAGTGTAAGGGGAACATCAATATCCTCACCATCACGGAAAATTTTAAGAATTATAGTATCTCCAGCCTTGAATGTATTCTTGATGCTGTTAAGCTCATCCATAGTATAAACAGCCTCGTCATTGATACCAATAATTACATCGCCGATTTTAATTCCTGCTTCATCTGCGGCGCTTCCCTCGGCAACTGTACGGACGAAAATTCCCATAGGCAAACCAAGATAAGCGGAATAAGTTTCGTCGATATTTGAAGCAGAAATACCGATTTGCGGTCTGCCCTTGACGTGTTTATAATTTACAAGGTCATCAATGATTTCTTTTGCCTTATTAATAGGAATTGCAAATCCAAGTCCCTCAACAGTTGCACTACCGTAACTGGAGGACATTTTTGCTGAGTTAATACCAACAACCTGACCGCAGCTATTGAGCAGCGGACCACCTGAGTTACCCTCATTAATGGCTGTATCGGTCTGAATAAGAGTCATATGCTTGTCGTTGATTAGGATTTCTCTGTCACGGGCAGAAACAATACCGCTTGTAACAGTTCCGAAAAGTTCAAATCCAAGGGGATTTCCAACGGCAATTACAAGTTCGCCTACACGAAGTTCATCGGAATTTCCAAAAGTTGCAGGTGTAAATCCTGTTGCATCAATTTTCAGAACAGCAAGGTCAGTTTCAACATCAAAGGCAACGATTTTTGCTTCATATTCCTCCTCGTTATTGAAAAGAACTGAAACCTCTTTTGCTTCGCCTGCTTTGTATTCATCTGTATTTTCCATATAAATTACGTGTGCATTTGTAACTATATAGCCGTCCTCAGTCATAACAATTCCCGTGCCTGTGCCAACGCCCTGACGGATTTGGGGTTCTGACTGAAATCCCCAGAACGGATTGAAGCTGCTTACTCTGTATTCCACTTCAAAAAGTGAGGAAATACCTACCACAGAGGGCATAATTTCATCTACAATATCGGGGAGATATTTAGCGTCCTCACGGGCAGCAATATCGAAAAGCCCCGGAGTTGAGGTATGATTTCCGCTTTTGTCATTTTCCGAATTGTTATTTTTTGCAGTCGAATCTTTTTCGGAAACAGATTCGGCGATTTTATTTTTATTTTCATCAAAGTAGTTTCTTTCATCAAGCAGCCTTTTAGTAATGAAAGCAAACACAAATATTACAGAGGCAAGCATTAAAACTATGATGATTACCGTAAAAATAGTTGATTTTGTCTTTTTGGGATTTTCAGGAGGTTCGTCTGAATAATGAGAGTAATTCTCCATATCCCTGTAATATCTGTCATCTTGATTAAAGTCGTTATACATATCTGACATAGCCTCACCCTCGCTTAACTACATTTTATATTTATATTATAATCACTTATGTGATAAATATATGATAGGCGACGGAAAAATGACTAACAAATGAAAAAAGTCTGCCGCAATGACAGACTTTTAACATTTTATTTATTCAGTTTTTCGTAGGTTTTAGCTGTGAATTTTTCGGCAAATACAAGGAAACGCTTATGAGTTCCGCATCCGATTTCGCCGCTTTCATCAAATGCCTTCACCTCAAATGTGAACTCTCTGCCGTTGACTTCTGTGAGTGTTGCTTCTGCTGTAACAGCCATATTCACGGGAGTTGCGGAAATGTGCTTTATGTCAAGAGCAGTTCCAACTGTAGTTTCGCCCTCGTCAAGGAAATCTGCAAGGCAATTGCAGGCGGAAGCTTCCATAAGTGCAACCATTGCAGGAGTTGCGAAAACTTTCAGAGAACCGCTGCCCATAGCTGAGGCTGTATTTGTTTCATTAACAGCAGCTGTTGCTGTGCCTTTTGAATTAACATTGATTTCTTTCATCTTATTCTCCTTTGCTTGCTTCAAGAATTTCTTCGGGAATGGGGCAGGGGGACATTACCTCGCCCACAACTCGGTCATATGTAAGAATGTCAAGATATTCATTGTCGGGAGTTCCGTCGTTGTAATCTGTGGAATAAACAGGAATTGTTTTAAGATTTTCGTCCATACTTTCAATAAAAGCGTCGTGAGGAGCGTCAATAATATCTGCTATGATGTAGGGAACGTAGAAAAATGAGAATTTAGTTTCGGGAACTGATGAAAAATCAGCACCGTAGTTGCTCCAGAAGAAATATTTCTGCTCATAAAGCCTGCTGCAATTCTGTCCTGTTATGTTAAGCTGATTGTAAACGCTTGTTTCGCCACGAAGTGAGGGGAAATGGTCACCTACAAAGAAAACAAGCGTAGGCTCATCAAGCTTGTTCACTTTATCGAGGAAAGCTGTAAGTCCCTCGTTTGTGTGCTGTATCCATTGCAGATAGTTGCCGATTTCATCATCGGGATTTTCGCCTTGGTTGTATGGCTGGTGATTCTGCATTGTAGTTGTATGAATGTAAATCGGCTCCTCTGTTGTATTTACAAGTTCAATAAGCTGATTGAAAATTGTGTTGTCGTCAACATATGTGCCGTAATGTTCAACAGGAACAGTAAAGTCGGTTACCTGGTCAATGTCATCGTGGAAAATCATTCTGTCGAAGCCAAAATCGCTGTAAACCTGAGTTCTGTTGTAGAATGAACCTTGGAATGGGTGGACGTAAGCCGTTTTGTATCCCCAGTTTTTGTAATACTGGGCAAATGCAGGCTGTTCACGGTCTGCAAGCTCTCTCTGAGGCATATTTGGAGTGTTCAGACCTCTCACGGGAAGTCCGAAAAGAAGTTCAAATTCTGAACGTACAGTAAAGCTTGCGTATGTAGGAGTAATTGCGATACCGCTTTTTCCTTCCGCACAAGCCTTATCAAGGCCTGCGTAAATTGAATCGTCAATGTTCAGTTCCTCAAAAACACGGAAATCTGCATAGGATTCACTCATAATAACGATAACATTAGGCTTTTTGCCGCCGTTGAAATTATCGGTAAGGTCGATGTCGTCCTCGATAATTTCCTCGATGTATTCCTCGTTGTAGTTTTCAGGCTCAACAAGACGATTTTCGAAGCTTTCAGTTGCGGTTTCCACAAGAAATGCAAGGAAACTGTTGTTGTCGAATTTTTCGTTGAGTATGAAAGCGTTATTTGCTGCGGTTGTGTCAACCTTGAAAAGATTGTATACAGGCTCATAAAATCCTGGGAAAACAATCATACAAATGCTGATAATTGAGCATACAGCACCTGTAATAAAACGCTTTAGACCTCGGTTTCGTGGAATTTTCGGGTTGAAGTGGAAAACAAGTGCCACAAAAGCAATTACGATAAGGCAGTAAACCACAAGGCTTGGAGTAATTTTTATGTAGGCGAAGGATTTCAGGCTTTTCACGCTTTTGAAAAGCTTCATATCGGAAAGAATAAGGTGATTTCCGTTTGTGCCGTACTTGAAAAGTTCAGTAATACTCAAAGCCATATAAACGAAGCTGTGAATTGCAGCAGCAATCCAGCCTTTTCTGAAAATAGCAAGCAGCAAGGCAAATAAAAGACCTGCGGTAATGAAATTGAAAATCAGAATTGACGGTCTGCCCAGAGCAAATTCAGCAAAGGAACTTACGAACTTGAACTGATTGATTTCAGCCATACACACGATGAATATGGGAAATAATATGAGCAGTATGTAATTCAATGTTTTATATTTCTTTGAATTTTCCTGTCGTTTTGAGTTATACTTTTTAATTTTTTCTGAAATCTGATTAAATTTTGTTTTAAATGAAAATGTCATATATTAAACCTCCAAAAAGGATTTTTTCACATTTATAAATATACCACATAAAAAAATAAGATTCAAGATGTTTTTTGAATATTCATAATTCTATCACACAATTCGTAAGTTTGGTAAATGTGTACGGAAAGTACAAAATGAAATTGTGCATTATGACAATTAAAATTTGTGCTGAAATGTGGTATAATGGGTAGAAAGGAGTGTGAATGATATGAAAAAAGCTTTAGTAACAGGGGGCAGCGGCGGAATTGGTGAGGCTGTCTGTGAGGTACTTGCCAATGAGGGATATTATGTGTATATCGGCTATTCTTCCTCCCGTGAAAAGGCTGAAATCCTTGCTGAAAAAATCGGGGGAGAACCCTTGAAAATAGATGTATCTGATAGTGAGTCGATTAACTCGGCTGTTGAAATTGCAGGAGAAATTGACCTGCTTGTGAATAATGCAGGGATTTCAGAAATTGACCTGTTTACTTCAATTTCCGCTGAAAAAAGCAGTCGGATTATGGCTGTTAATCTTGTGGGAGCAATGGAACTGACACGAAAAATTCTCCCTGCTATGATAAACCGCAAATCGGGCTGTATCATCAATATCAGCTCAATGTGGGGAGAAGTGGGGGCGTCGTGTGAAGTGGATTATTCGGCATCAAAAGCAGGTTTGATTGGCTTTACAAAGGCACTTGCCAAGGAGCTTGCCCCCAGTAATGTACAGGTAAATGCCATTGCCTTTGGTGTGATTGATACGGAAATGAATGCCTGCTTTACCCCCGAGGAATTAGATGCATTTTGCAATGACATCCCCGCTTGTAGAATGGGAACTCCCGAAGAAGTATTTGACAATCCGAAAAACGAAAGAACAGTACAATTTTTTAAAGCTGTCCTTTAAATTCAAATTAAAGGAGATGATAGGGTGAGGTACGAGAAATCCTGTGGTGCAGTG
This sequence comes from uncultured Ruminococcus sp., assembly GCA_937880065.1. The sequence goes on along the minus strand of CALFMA010000034.1, from coordinate 257 downwards.
ATCTTCCGTAAGACGCGTGGCAAATATGCTGTGCTTCTCATCAAAAATAGATATGCTGATTTTTGGTCCTTCCCAAAGGGACACGTCGAGGAGGGCGAGAACGAATACCAAACGGCAATCCGTGAGGTAAAGGAGGAAACCGGAATCGATGTAAAAATCGAAAACGGCTTCCGTATGGAATCAATTTATCTAATTGGTAAAAAGAAGAACACCGAGAAAAAGGTTGTTTACTTCACTGCCCTAACTACCCGTGCATA
>CALFMA010000033.1 GCA_937880065.1 uncultured Ruminococcus sp. | reverse complement strand
TGATTTTTCCTAAAACGAACTGTTCCCTAAGTTTAAGGTCATTTTCATCAAATTCTCCATCTTTGTTTACATCTGTAACACTTGCCACAGTTGTACCGTCAAATCCGTCCACGCCCTCTCTTGCAAGGCATAAATCGAATACATCAACAATTCCGTCAAAATTCAAATCAGCTGTAATAAGTTTGATTGGCTTATCAGCACCCAAAATTCCAGTTCCGTCAATTGCTGTTATAACCTCGTCAAGGTAGAATGAATCTGTACCGCTTTCAGTTTCCACATACAGATACATATCAGTTGCACCCTCAGGAATTGTAAATGAAGAATTTGCAAGCTGAATCCATTGATTTTTACGTGCTGCACCCTCTGCTACAGGGGCATAGTATGTTTCGCCGTCTGCTCCCACATACTGCAATTTCATAAAGAAATTGTTTATCTCCTCACCCTCATTGAACATAACATTTGCACTAAAACTGTAGTTTTCGCCGCATTTGTAGATATTTTTGCTAAGGGGAATTGATGCTCCGTTCCAAGCTGATTCTCTTTCGGAAACATAAAGCGAACTGCTTCCCACAAATGAAGTATCCGATGTAGGTGAAATAACTGCACTTCCACGTCCTGTCCATTTGTCGGTACTGCCCTCAAATCCGCTTACAGAATACCAGCCGAAATCATTAGGCTCGACAACCTGTGCTTCATTCCAAGGTGTACGCTCATAGTCGAAGAAGTCAATCTCTGCATAACCGCCTGTAGTCTTTGTGGCATAGCTATAAATAGCACTTCTGTAGCCTGTGAACAGCTTCAAATCGTAGGACATACTAAGTTCATTGCCTATCTGGGTCCAATTCTGACCGTCATAGGAATAGAAGAACTTTACTTTATCAATATTATTTGAGGAACTCATATCGGATTTTATTGTAGCAAATGTGAATTCTTCTTTGAGATAGATTTCATCGCCGTTGAGATTTAATTCTTCAATAATTTTATTACGGCTGTCTGTTACAGCAGCATTACCAGAATATCCCCCATTTTCAGCCATATAAATCTTCTTTGCATCATTATCGGCAACATAGACACCTACGTTTCCGTATTTGAACTGGAATGCGGAAAGTCCTGCATAGTCGCCGACTTTCATTCCCTTTGTATCAAGCTTGATTATGCTTGAACAAGCGGGACCCTCAGTTCGCTGTGTAAGAGTATTTTTTGCATTGAGAAGATTTGTTGCAAGGCTTTTATTAGTAAGTCGCAAATAACCCTCACGCTCTGTAACGCTCCATGCTGTATTGTCGGGATTGTGGTTCCATTGCCATACAAGGTCAAGGTCATTTGAGGAATATGAGAAATCATCGTCCTTTGCAAGCTGTGTACCTGTGAATTCGCCCTCAATTTCAAATGTAACGGGAACTTTTCCGTTAACGCCCATTTCAGGCCAGTTATTTACCCAATTAACAGGAACAAGAGCTGGAATTCGTCCTACTGAGCCATGGTCCTGAAACAGCATACCGTACCATTTGCCGTCGGGAGTATCAACAATTCCACCCTGAGCAACGCCTGCACCATATGAGCCAATACCAGAATTGAGAATTGTTTTTCCCTCATAATTGCCTAAAATATCTTTACTTCTATAAACAAGCTCAATTCTTCCGCTGCTGCTTGGCCATGCGATAATAAACACATAATAGTAATCGCCGATTTTCTGAATATGTGCACCCTCGCCTGCAAGGTTATCAAGGCCTGTTTTGAAAAGTACCTTATCTGCACCGCCTGACTTGAAGCCTGTCATTTCGGAATTAAGCTCTTTTATGCGGATTTCTCCGCCTCCGCCGTATACGAGATAATTTCTTCCGTCATCATCAAAAAGCATTGAAGCATCGTGATACATTCCGTTGATTTCGGAACGTGTCCACTCACCGTTTTCAATGTCATTTGTCTTGTAGATATATGATTTTCCTGTACCGTAGCTGCCGAAAAATACGTAGTATGTACCCTTGTGATAACGCAGACTTGTAGCCCATTGTCCATGAGCATAGTCGTGCTTTCCGTTTGTAAGGTTTTGCACATCACCGTTAGCAAGTGTATCATATACGTAGTTACAGATTTCCCACGAAACAAGGTCTTTCGACTTCATAATGGGAGCACCTGGGGTGAAATACATAGTAGTGCTGACCATATAGTATGTATCCCCTACTCTGATTACATCGCAGTCGGGAACATCCGACCATATAATAGGATTGCATACAGTTGATGTTGTAGCTGCAACTGCTGTATCCTTTGCGGGTAGAGTTGCTGTTGCGGCAGTTGTGCATAAAACAGCGGTACACAATGCAGAAATCATTCTGCATACCTTAGATGAATTTTTCATTTTTAACACCTCATTAATTATCCAAAATAAAGGCATATCACATTTATAGCGATATTGCCTTAAACCCAAAATTAAAAACAAACTAAATCCTATATATTAATTTTAAATCAATTTGTAATATATGTCAACGGATAAAATGAATAAAAGGTGGACAAAATGAAGAAAAACCGACAATTAAAGCGTTAATGCCCTAATTGTCGGTTTATTTTTTATACTATTTTATTACATTCTGAGTTCTGCACCAATTTCAGCAAGTGCTTTAAGTACTTTTTTCATTGCACCGTCAGCCTGCTCATCTGTGAGTGTACCCTCGTGTGAACGCATTGAAATTGAGTATGAAACGGACTTTTTGCCCTCCTCAATCTGCTTGCCCTTGTACACGTCGAAAAGTGTAACCTTTTCAAGAATCTTGCCTACTGCTCCACGGATAGCCTTTTCAATTGCTGCAACCGGAACTTCATCGTCAACAATAACGCTGAGGTCACGAGTTGATGCAGGGAACTTAGGAAGGGGCTTATAGGAAATTTCATCGCAGGAAAGTTCAAGCATTTCAGGAATATTAAGCTTTGCAGCATATGTCTTGACTCCAAGCTTGTAATTTTCCTGTACTTCGGGGTGAATTTCGCCCATAATTCCGAGATATTTACCGTCTTTGACAATAACGGCACTTCTGCCTGGGTGGAATGCTGACTTTTCATCAAATACATCGCAGTCATTTGCACGGATGTACTCTACATCAGCAATATTGATTTCAGCAAAAATCTGCTCAATCATGCCCTTTAATGTGTAGAAATCAGCGTCACCGCCGTACATACCGATTGTAAGACGCTGTGGCTCATCGGGAAGCTGATACTTGTACTCGTGACGAAGCTTTCCGCTATTTACGAGAATAGCCTCATCGCCCTCATAATTACGCTTTTCAGCAACTGGAATATATTCCTTGGAAATCTCAAAAAGGCAAGCCTTTTCGTTACGGTTATTGTAGTTGAATGAAAGTACATCAAGCATTGAGGGAATTGTAGTTGTTCTCATAACGCTTGTGTCCTCACCGAGAGGATTTACAATTCTTACAACCTTGCGGAGCTTGCTGTCCTCAGGAAGTCTGATTTTATCGAAATACTTAGGTGAAACGAATGAATATGTAGCAATTTCATATCCGCCAAGTGATGCAGCTGTGTTTCTTAATGTACGTACAAATTTCTGTTCCTCTGTGAATTCAGCCTTTGCAACACCTCTGAAATCAGTTGAGGGGATGTTATTGTAGCCGTAAATTCTTGCAACTTCTTCTGCAATATCAGCACGGCACTCAATGTCAATACGGAATGAAGGTGCATAAACCTTACCGTCCTTAACCTCAAAGCCAAGGCGATTGAGATAATCAATCATATCAGCTTCGGGAATTTCAGTTCCGAGGAATTCGTTAATCCAAGCAGAATCGAAATCCACGCAAGCAGGAGTTTTATCTGTGTAATCGCAGTCAATTACAGTTTTCACAACCTCACCTGCTCCAAGTTCCTCAACAAGCTCAAATGCACGTTTAAGGCAAGTCATTGAAATAAGACGGTCAACGCCCTTTTCATAACGTGATGAAGCGTCAGACTTTAATTTGAGATTCTTAGAAGTACGGCGAACCTGTGACGGCTCAAAATATGCGGACTCGAATACAACTGTTGTTGTGTCATCCATAATTCCGCTGTACTCACCGCCCATAACACCTGCAACTGCAACAGGCTTTTTCTCGTCAGCAATAACGAGCATATCTTCTGTAAGTTCACGCTCAACACCGTCAAGAGTCATAATCTTTTCGCCATTTACAGCATTTCTTACATTGATGTGACCGCCCTCAACATAGCGGAGGTCAAATGCGTGCATAGGCTGACCATATTCGAGCATTACATAGTTTGTAATATCAACGAAATTGTTGATAGGACGAACACCGCTTGCACGGAGTCTTTCTCTCATCCAGCGAGGTGAAGGTCCGATTTTTACGTTTTTAACGATACCTGCACAGTATCTCTGGCACTTCTCAGTGTTGTGAATATCAACTTTGAGCATTTCGTTGATATCGCCCTCAACGCCCTTGAATTCAGGCTCTTTCACTGTGAGGGGGAGATTATATGTTGCAGCAGTTTCTCTTGCAAGACCGATAACGCTGAGGCAGTCAGGACGGTTTGATGTGATTTCAAACTCAACTGAAGTGTCATTAAGACCAAGAGCCTCATGAATATCCTGTCCTATTTCGCATTCTTCTTCAATTACAAGAACTCCCTCTGGGTCAGCGTAAGGGAAATCGTTAATTGTAAGTCCGAGAGTATCAAGACCGCAGAACATGCCGAAGCTTTCAACGCCACGGAGTTTGCCTTTCTTGATTTTTCCCTCAGGAAGTACAGCACCGTCAAGAGCAACAGGGACAATATCGCCCTCCTTGACGTTTTTTGCATTAGTTACAATCTGAATGGGAGCGTCTGCTCCTACTTCAACCTGACATACAAAGAGAGCATCAGCGTTTTCGTGAGGTCCTTTTGAGAGAATTTTTCCTACTACAACCTTTGAAATCTTCTCACCCTCAATTTCATAGCCCTCTACCTTTGAACCGCTCATTGTAAGAGCGTGACAATAATCTTTTATAGGCACGTTGACATCAACATAATCAGTGAGCCATTTCATTGATAAATTCATCTGAATTACCTCCGTTTAATTTATTGCAGCTTAATATGCTGCCAAGCTAACCGTCATAGTTTTTTGGTTTCTGCTTTATCCAAGCCAGTCACTTCTGTTTTCTCTGTCCTCAATATCTTCGTCGTCCATTATCATACCTTCGTAATCATCAGATGAATATGCAAGTTCATTGCTGATTATATCCTGACTTGTGACTTTTGCAGTTCTTGATTTTGACTCCGAAATCTTGCGTACCAAAAGAAGATGTGCACAATCACGTCCGCTTTTGTCTGTATAATAATATAAAGTATCAGTTGTCGTTTCCGTGTATATTATCAGTTCATATGTTTCGTAGCTCATTGTTCTGTTTCGATGCGTAATATTACGTTTTTCCACATTTTTGATTTCGTATAAATGATAACTTTTATAGGAATCAATATTTATAATAAGTCCATTCCTTATGTAAAGCTTATCTGATACAAGAACATCAAACTCACTAAGCACCGCCGATAATTCATCTTCAATTGATATTCCAAGGCGTTCAAATAATGATTTTTTATTGTTTCCTCTTGATATTATTCCTGATATTATTATATAAGCGAACAATATCAATAACAATATGAATAATAAAATGTTTCCATTTCTTATTAAAGCAATTAATATTGATGAACAAAGTATAAAAACAGCCACTAACAGTAAGCCATTGTTTTTTTTATTTTCCATAGTATAATCCCCAAACCCTTATATAATCTCTGTTTATATTTGTAATATTATAAACTGTAAAAACTATCGCTTTCATTTAATGTAATGAGTAGTAAATCATCAGTATTTTACTCTCATTTTTAAAAATTCAATAGCTTTATAAATATCCGAACCACTTATTTTTAATTTTACGTAATGGTTATTTTTCAGTTTAATTTCTAAAAAATTAAGAGTTCCTGTGTAGCGTGAATGACTTTGCTTTTCGGATATATTATCAATATCTTCATAGAAAATCCTATCAGGAATTTCAAAAGTGAAAATGCTGTCATTCAGAAAATAATGCTGATTTGAAAAGATGTTTTTGCAGTTTTTGAGATTTTTCTCTAAATCTCTGTCAAAAGAATTACTTATTCTTTTTAATCTGACAACATAACGTACTGCCTCAATAAGCCCACAAAGAACTAACAAACCGCAAATAGCAATACAAAGCCATTTTCCTACTATACCAAAGCGTAATGAACTGTCAGATACACCCCAGATTATCAGACCACAAAACAACAATAGAAAAACAATTAACCACGATATATGCTTAATTATTTTGTTTGCATACATCAGAACTGCTCTAAGAATCTTACATCATTCTCATAAAGCAGACGGAGGTCATTAATGTCATAACGTCCCATAACCATACGCTCCAGACCAAGACCAAATGCAAAGCCTGAATAAACTGTGCTGTCAATACCGCAGTTTTCAAGCACCTTAGGATGAACCATACCTGCACCGAGAAGCTCGATATATCCCTCGTCCTTACACATAGAGCATCCGCATCCGCCGCAGTTGAAACAGCTTATATCAACTTCACATGAAGGTTCTGTGAATGGGAAGTGGTGAGGACGGAAACGAAGCTTGCAGTCATTACCGTAAAGCTTCTTCATAAGCATTTCAAGTGTACCCTTGAGGTCGCTCATTTTGATTCCCTTATCAATTACAAGTCCCTCAATCTGGTGGAAAAGAGGTGAATGTGTAGCGTCTACAGCGTCTGAACGGAAAACTCTTCCTGGTGAAATAATTCTGATTGGCGGTTTCTGAGTTTCCATTACGTGAACCTGTACAGATGAAGTCTGTGTACGGAGGAGAACTGTTTCATCTGTTCCCTCGATGTAGAATGTATCCTGTGTATCTCTTGCAGGGTGGTCGGGAGGAAGGTTCAACGCCTCGAATACGTGATAATCATCGTCAACCTCAGGACCGTCGGCAATATCAAAGCCCATACCCATGAATATCTCACGGATTTCGTTTTCAACCTTTGTAAGAGGGTGAAGCTTGCCCATTGGAGCAGTCTTTCCGGGGAGAGTAATATCAATTGTTTCGGATTTAAGCTGTTCAGCCTGTGCGTTTGCCTTTAATGCAGCAAGCTTTGTGCTGAGAGCTTCTTCAATATCAGCTCTAACCTGATTTGCAAGCTGTCCGATAACAGGTCTTTCCTCTGCGGAAAGCTTACCCATCTGCTTTAAAATAGCAGTAAGCTCACCTTTTTTTCCCAGATACTTGACTCTTAAATCGTCAAGTGCCTTAATGTCTGTGCAGGACTCCATTTCCTGCTTCGCCAGCGCTTCAATTCTTTCAAGCTGTTCTTTCAAAAAAATCACTCCTGTATATTTATTTGTGCCGTAAATAAAAAGAGTCCCATCCCAAACAGGACAAGACTAACTTGCTATACCACCCATTTTCGGGAGAGCCGACACTCTCTTGTCTATAACGCAGACTTACGTCAGAGCCTACACAGCATATGCATTCAACTCTGCCTCTCGTGAGTGAACTTCAGCCAACACTCCGTCAGAACACTCCCACCAATGTGTTCCTCTCTGTGGACTTCATTTTCAGCCTACTCTCTCAGTCATTGAGTTTCATATCATATATTATTATAACAGCTTATTTAAAAAAAATCAAGTATTTTTTGAAATTTTTTCTTCTAATTATTGAAATTTCCGAAAAAATGTGTTATCATAGTATATATGGAATAAAATACATTTTTAAGGAGTAAAAAAATTATGGATAATTTTGCAGAACAGCTTGTTAAACGTCAGCCTACAGGTGCTGACAGAATGAAAACCTGTATTATTTTAATTCTCGGAATGCTGTTTACATTTTTAGCATTAATCGCAGGTTTTGTTTTCTCATTTCTGCTGCTTTTTGTTGCTGTTGCAATTGGTGTGGGTACTTTTTTCCTTTACAGAAATTCCAAGGTTGAATATGAGTATACATTTACAAACGGTGAGCTTGATATAGATAAAATTATCAATCAGACAAAAAGAAAAGAAATGCTCACGATTTCTGTAAGTAAATTCACAGCATTCGGAAAATATGCTGATAATATCCCCGATGAAACTGAGGATATGACAACGGTATTTGCTACAAATAATATCGTAGAAAACGAATATTATGCTGATTTCCAACACGAAACATATGGAAATACACGACTTGTATTTGTTCCTAATGAAAAAATGGTTTCAAATATAGTAAAATTTCTCCATCCATCAATTAAAAATAAGGTAAAGCAGGAAGTTCAAAGTTCATATTTGTCGGATATTTCGCAAAATATCTGATACCCTCAATAGATACTGAATTTTTCTAAAGGAGTGATATTCAATGCAGATTGTAAACACAAAGCAAATGGTCAAGGTAGAAAAGCAGGCCAAAAAGCTTGGAGTTTCGCCAAAGGAGCTTATGGGTAATGCTGGAAGAAAAATCGCTGAACGCATTATTCAGATTTGTTCCGCTGAACACGATATTCCTGAGCGTACAAGTATCGTTTTCCTTGCGGGAAGCGGCAATAACGGCGGTGACTGCTTTGCGGCGGCTAATATTCTCGTTTATCGTGGCTATCACGTAACCATTGTAAATCTTGTAAAAGAGCCTTCTACCGACATTGCAAAAGAGTATTTCAACCAGTTACCCGAAAAAGTAAATATTGTCACAGGCTACAGAAGTGAAACAGTTGAAGCGGCAATTGAAGCTGCTGAGCTTGATTATTCAACCCTTTATAACAATGACAATTCAAAGCTTAAAAATAAAAAGGAGCTTACTGCCGTTGAAAAAATCCTCGTAAAGGAAAAAGAGCGTCTTACACAGGTTCATCGTGCAATAGTTTCCGCAGATATACTTGTTGACGGTGTATTCGGTACAGGCTTCAAGGGTAAGCTTGACAGCGACCTTATGACTATTTTCTCAATAGGTACAAGCTCTTACAAGATTTCCATTGATATTCCCAGCGGAGGTGACGGCTCAAAGGGAACTGTTTCTCCAGGCTGTTTCAAGGCGGACGAAACAATTTGTCTTGGCTGTCTTAAATTCGGTATGACTCAGTATCCGCTGAAAAAGCTTTGTGGAAAAATTACAGTTGAAGATATAGGTATACCGCCAAGAGCATATGACTGCCTTGATGGAGAACACGGCTACCACAGAATTGACCGTCACAGCCTTGCGGCATTTCCTCCGAAACGTGAACTTGATGCTCATAAAGGTACTTTCGGTACTGTTCTTGTAATTGCAGGCAGCAATTCTATGCGTGGTGCTGCTGCATTTGCCGTACTTGGTGCATTACGCAGTGGAGCAGGCCTTGTAAAAGCCGCTTCTGTAAGCAAATGTATTGATACTATTTCTGTACTTGCTCCCGAAGCAACATATGTTGAAATTGAAAATGACAGTAACGGATTTATGGTATTCAATGACAATACCCGTGAAAAGCTTCAGGAACAACTGAAAAAATCAACAGCTGTTGTTATCGGTTCGGGTATGGGCGTTACAGATGATACAAAGGAAATTGTTCGGTTTGTCATTGAAAATTCATTTTGTCCTGTAATTATTGACGCTGACGGAATAAATTGTATAGCCTCCGACATAGAATTATTAGTGAACAGGAAGTCAGAGGTTATCCTTACGCCGCATCCGGGCGAAATGGGCAGACTGCTTAATTGTGATGCTGATGCTATCAATGAAAACAGAATTATGGTAGCTGAAAAATATGCCGAAAAACACGGAGTTACCGTTGTTCTTAAAGGAGCAGGAACTATTGTTTCCGATAAATTCAATACTGCCGCAAATCATACAGGCAATGCAGGTATGAGCCGTGGCGGCAGCGGTGATGTTTTGTCGGGAATTATCGGCTCAGCTATTGCACAGGGATTTTCGCCATATGATGCGGCTTGTGCAGGAGTTTATATGCACGGTCTTGCAGGTGATGCTGCTGCCGCAAAACTCGGTCAGGAAGCAATGCTCCCCCGTGATATAATCGACTGCCTTGCGGATGCTTTCCGAATTCTCAAAGAAAAGCGGCTTGAGGATAATTAATACCAAATTTCTGCTCATCATCTTAGTCTACTAACATTTCAGGGATTGGTATAAACTTAAATAAACGGATGTTAAAAGGAAATTTTTGATTGGAGATTATTACAATGAAAAGACTTTTATCATCCGTTTTTGCGCTGTTATGCGTTGTTTCATCAGTTTCGTGCAGTGCTCCCACAGGAACGCAATCAAAGCTTGAAAACAATCTCGGCTCGCCATTTTCTGCTAAAATGACGGTAAATCTTGATAAGCTTTCCGCCGAGGGAACTATTTACAGAAAGGGCGACAGATGTTGGGAGGCTGAATTTGATTCCCCAAACACATTAAGCGGAGTTAAGCTTTCCTTTGAAGAAAATATCGTCAAGGCAAGCTATAAGGGGCTTGATTTTTCAGTACCGAAATCCGCAGTTCCTGTAAAAGCTATGATTGCAAATCTTATGGAAGCTGTTGATTCCCTTGCTGCACAGGAACAGCTGACAGGTACAGAAAATGAGGGATTTACTGAAATCAGTGGCAGTCTTGAGGGCGGAGATTATTCGCTTTCACTTGACGGGCAGGGTAATATTCATACTTTTGAAATGCCTAATAATCTGCTGAAAATCACATTTTCAGAGGTTGAATACATAAATTATGCTCCCTCCCCTGCTGAATCTACAACTTCCGCAGTTGCTACGGAATTCACTACAACTGCAACTCAGACAACATAAAATTAAAGGCAGTACCGCATTTTTGTTGCGTTACTGCCTTTTTTATTATCGATAAATGCTTTCGCAATTGAATTTTCTGTCAGAGTGAGTTTTTATAACTTCATCAATTGTATCTTTGGAGCTTACAACGCAGAAATACATCTTCTTGTCAAACTCCTCAGCGGCTGCACATAGCCTTTCTGGTGTCATTTCAAGGACTTCACCACGAAGCTTTCGCCTTGTATCCTGTGTAATTCCTCTGAAATACATTCCGTCAGCTGCTGCAACATACTCGCCGTCGCTTACAATAGGCTCACCCGATGCAATACTGCTTATGATATACTGCGAAATATCGGTGTTATCCGTGCAGTATTCCCTTATGAAATCTGCGGTATTTTTAAATGTAACGAAGCTTTTTTCAGGTGAGGGGTCGCAATATGAGTGGAAACAAGCCTCTTTCATATTGTTCACATTACAGCCGCAGCCGTATGCTCCGCCCTTTACACGGACTTCATTCCAGAGATACTCATAGGTAATCATAGATGAAAGCACCGACCAAGCGGCCTTATCCTCAATCTGTCCGCCTAAAACTGCTCCCGAATATGCTGTTGCAGAGGGAATTTCAATGCAGTTATTCTCAGAAATATCAAACTTGAATTCCATTGAGGTTTTCTCGCAAGCCTCGCCCTGTGGAAGTTTATCAAACAGCTGTGACAAATCGTAATCGCCCTCAGCTGCAATGCTAACTGTAAGCCTTGACTTGCAGAAAATACGCTTTGCAAGTTCGTTCAGACTTTCAAGATATGCTGAGAAATCATCTGATGAAAGTCGGTTGATTTCACAAAGTGCCTTATATCCCTCAAATCCACGCATAAACTCAATAACCGCAGATTCAGAAGAAGCATTTGCGGTTGCTCTGCGGACGGAAAATCTGTGTCCCTCAGATATAATATCCTGCTTCATATTTTCCTCATCCTGACGCATTTCTCTCAATGCAAGTTCAGGCTGAACAAAATCTGTTTCTGTAAGGATTTCTGAAATAAGAGCCGTTGCCTTATCAAAATTTCTCGATAAAAAGCGTGTTTTCAATTCAAAGAATACACGGCAGTTTTCAGGGGAATTTTCCTTTCCTACAGGTAAAATATCTGTTGTAAGACTGCCTAAAGTTCCCTCAATTCGTTTCTGCAACTCAACTCCGTCCGATTTTTTAGTAGGTAATTCCGCAATAAGACGGTCTATAACCGACAATTTACGCAATTCCTCAGCAGATAAATCATCTGCATCAAAATACAGCGTCATTACAGTAATTTCGCTTTCACTTACAGGGTGAGTGAGAATTTTTATTCCATTTTCACTCTTTTCCTCAGTTATATAGCGTATTGGCTCAGTTGAAATTTCCGTAAGCGGAAGTTTAGGAAGTTTCGCTGTATTCTCCTCGCTGTCGGGGATATTCTGCCATTCAGCAAGATTTTCATTAAGCTTGATAAGCTGTGATTTTTCATCATCTGACATTGCTGTAACTTCGCTTTGTACACGGCTTTTTTCAGCCTGTGCCAGTTCCTCTCCATATGTATCAGAGGGCAGCATATAAAGAACAGCTCTGCCATTTTCATCAAGAAGCCATTTTTCCAGTAGCTTTTCAAAATAATCGCTGTCAAGCTTTTCTCTGAGGCTCTTGAAAACATCATCCTTGTCAATATACATAAGAGGGTCACCGCCATAAAGCCATGACGACATTGCATCAACACAGCGGGTAAGTCCCTTTGGTTCTTCTGATTCTCTGTAAATGAATTCACAGCGATTTATTGCGGCTTCAAGCAAATCCCTGTCAATGCCGTTTTCTACAAGCTGCCTTACTGTATCAGCTGTAATAGTAAGCAGTTTTTCGCCATTTTCCTTATCGGTATTGTAAAATTTAAGCACGCCGTTAGGCTGTAAATTGCCGTCAGAAACTATCAGTTCCGCATCAAGGCATAAGCCCGAATCCACAATTGCTTTTTTCAAGGGAGAATCATTGCTGCCTGCAATTGCTCTTGAAATAACGCTGTATGCTGTTATATCTTCAATATCCTGCCAGCTGCCGAGAATTTTTCCCACAGCAATATATGTCTGGGATTCGTCACATTCAGCGGAAGAATCATAATAAAGCTCGCATACCTTGCTTTCTGTTGACTCCTGATACTTAATCTGTGGAATTTCCACAGTTCCCTCAAATTGTGAAATATAGCTGTCAATAAGGGGCAGAACTTCATCGGGATTTATGTCACCGTCAAGGTATATATATGAATTGGCAGGGTTATAATATCTTCTGTGAACATCTGTAAACTGCTCATAAGTAAGGTCGGGAATTGCCGAGGGAAGTCCGCCGAATTCAAATCTGTACGAAGTATCAGGATAAAGCAGGCTGTTCATTTCGCTTTCAATTCGCTCGTGAACAGATGAGATATATCCTTTCATTTCGTTGAAAACAACGCCCTTGTATGACGCTTCTTCGTCACAGCCATTGTATTCAATATGGTGTCCCTCCTGATAGAAAATGTTGGGAACGGTATAAATCAACGGCTTGAAAACAGCGTCAAGATATACTTTTGTGAGATTGAGAAAATCCCTGTTGTTTCGGCTTGAAACGGGATACATTGTCTTATCGGGAAAGGTCATTGCATTGAGAAATGTGTTCATTGAGCCTTTGAGCAGATACAGGAACGGTTCTTTTACAGGATAGTTTTCAGAACCGCCTAATACGGAATGTTCCAGTATGTGAAATACGCCCGTATCATCTTCGGGAACTGTCTTGAATGAAATGCTGAAAAGCTTGTTGTCATTGTTGTTTTTCAGCCATACAAGAGGTGCAGATGTCTTATCGTGACGCATTTCTATAAAATCGCCGAATTTAGTTTTTCGTATATTTTTTATTGTAAAGCCGTAAAGCTTATCGTTTGTATTATATTGAATTAATCCCATGTAGGTTTACCGCCTGTTGCAGATTCTGCATAATATGCAAGGATTTTAGATGCATCTGTGGAATTGACAAATCCATCCTTATTTACATCAGCTGCAATAACCTGACTTGAAGTAAATGTAGGCTTATTGCCTGTTGATGTATTGGCATACTCAACAAGAATAGCTGTTGCATCAATTGAGTCAATGGTTGAATCTTCATTTACATCTCCAAGCATTACAGAATTGAGATGAACTACAATATCCTTTTCGTTTTCTTCATTTTTAGTAACAGTAAATGACTCCTTGGATATTTTATCGTCAACTGTGAAGTTATACTTTATAATTCTGTATGAATCGGGATTGTCGTTTTTGTCAAGTATATTGAATTTATCTGAATAAACATCAGATGTCATATTATACTTTCCTCCTGTAAGGGAAACAGAAACGGTATAATTTCTGTAGTCGTCCTCTGTTGTATCTCTGCCCTCAATTGCAAGAGAATATGTCATACCTCCGTTGAGAGTAGTATTGTAATATTCGTGCTTGTCATATTCGGGAGATTCATAAACCACATCAACCTTTGCTGTAGCATCTTTTGGAACTGAAATATGCAATTCACCGTTAATATCACTCTTGATAATATGCTCGCAGACAGGCTTTACAATTACCACATTATCAGCAGGTGAAGTTGTTGTTGCAGTTGTAGTTGTGGGCTCTGTTGTTGTAGCTGTAGTAGTTGTGGTTGTGAGTGATTCTGTAGTAGCAGAAGAAGTTGTTATTTCTGTAGTTTCAGCAGATGTAGTTGTTGATGTTGCAGCAGCTGTAGTGGTATTTACTATAGTTGTGTAAGCGGTTTTGGTTGTTAAGGGAGGAACTGCTGTTATTATTTCAATTGTAGTGGTTGCTGTAGTTGTTAAAGAAGTTGTAGTAGTTGTCATTGCAGCTGTAGTGGTTGTAACCGCTTCCTCTGACGGTGTCTGCTCTGTCTGTGCAGGTTTATCATTTGTATTATCGCCCTCTGCGTAAACAGTCATAGATGCAGGTGAAACTGCCATTGATGCAGCAGCTAAAAGCGATAGAATTTTTGTATACTTCATATGTCATTACCCCTCTGTTAAGAATTGAGCAGAAACTGCTCCGGCATTTTCGTTTAAAACAATCATTTTCATACTTGCGGTATCAATGCTTTCGGGTATATAGAATGAATAGCCGTATGGGCTGTATTCAAATCCCTCAAGCAGTTCTTTTTCAAAGATATTGAACGCTTCATATAATGTGCCTTCAATTTCAAATGCAAATGTATAATTTTCACTTCTGATAAAGCCTTCGGGAACAGTACCATAAATATGAGTCAAACCGTTGATTTTTCTCTTTTTTATGGTTGTACCCCACGGATTTCCGTTTTCTGCTTCAATGTCCAGAATTGACAGAATCGGAGCTTCCATAACAGGAGCAGTATCAAGGAGATTTCCGAGATTTCGCTCAACAATTTCCAGAACTACAGTATCTCCCACTTTTACATTCTGCAAATTGTAGGGAACTGCTCTGGAAAATTCAGCTGTTGCAAACTGTTCCGCCATATATGGAAGAATCGCCTCGCCAAAGGAATCACGGAACATTAAGAGATTTCCCTCAGCATTGCTGTTTGCAGTTGTAATTGAAATATCATCAAGCCCTCTGAATCGGCTTGTGTACTCATATCTGAATTCATAGTCATTGTGAAGCTGCATATCCTTTGCATCTTCCGCAGGATAAAGCATTGCCGCTAAATCACCAAGACGGTCATTGGCGGTATACCAGCCGTTTCCTGTTTCGCAGGAGCTTTTTCCTAGTCTGTTCATAAGAATTGTATGTGCGGCATATGCTCCGAAATTATTCCAATGAGTATCAGTCTTGTGATATAATGGTGTTGGCGAATTGAGATTTTCAAGTTCTGATTTCATATCAACAAAAAATTCTTTGCCCGAAAGCTTTTCTGTAAGCCTTTCCAGATTACTTTCATTATCTGTCTGAATGTAGTTGTATGGCATATTTTCGGGATAAAGAGTGTTCTTGTTTGGTGTGGAGAAAAAGAGAAAATCAGCTCCCCTGCTGCTGCAATAGTCCTCAATAACCTGCATATTATAGGCAATTGAATTGATATTTGTCTGACTTAATGTATCAGTTCTTCTGAAATCATCAAGAGTTTCGCTGTAATAGAGCCAGCCGTCCTTACCCACAATTACATCATCATTTGCCGATGTCTTTACAAGTGTGGATTTAACTCGGCTGTCGGCAGTTACAAGCTGCTGACGGAATGCAAAATTTTCTGAGAAATATGTTTCAAATTCATCAAAAAAATCTTTATTAATTTTCCCCTCCTTAGTAAATGAGGGGAATTTAGCAAGTTCACGCTTTTCCTTTGATGCGTCACCTTTGACAAAAGGCATACAAACCGCAGGAATAAGGCATACTCCTATAAAAAGGCCGGTATAAATTCTGTATAAATTATCTTTTTTCATTATACCGCCTCCTAAAATCTGAAATATATGAATGGGTTATAGGACGCTGACGAAAGAGATAATACGCAAAGTCCTAAAAGTACCATTGATATGCCGTATGTGCTGAATTCGTAAATAGCTGCGGATTTTTCGCTTTTTGCTGATGCCTTGATTTTTTCCATAACAGGCATAGAGAAAATAATTGCGAATACAAACACAACTAAATATAACGGCGTAAGCTGTTCCATAAACATCATCCATTGCATTGTACCGCCTGACGGCTTGAACATATGTCCGATGTACTGACAGGCAATTGTGAGATTATCTGCTCTGAAAAATACAAAGGCAAGGATTGTAACCAATAACGCATAGATGTGTCCTAATGGTCTGAACCATTTCTTTGTATTGATAATACCATACGACTCAATCATAAGGAAAACGCCATTGAGAAGCCCCCATACAATAAAGTTCAGGCTTGCACCGTGCCATAATCCCGTGCAGAAAAATACAATAAGCTTGTTGATTGCCGTTCTGACTTTTCCCTTTCGGTTTCCGCCAAGGGGAATATATAAATATTCCTTAAACCATGTGGAAACGGAAATATGCCACCTACGCCAGAATTCCTGCATATTTTGGGAAATATAGGGATAATTGAAATTTTCCTTAAATGTAAAGCCGAACATTGCACCAAGTCCGATTGCCATATCGCTGTAACCGCTGAAATCAAAGTATATCTGGAAAAGATATGACAATGCTCCCAGCCAAGCAAGGGGAATTGATAACTCTGATGTGTCAAGGCTGTATACATAATCAGCTGCATATGCCATTGTATTGGCTATAAGCAGCTTTTTTGAAAGACCTGTTATAAACCGCTTTATACCCTCGGCTGTCATCTGAGGTGTATGTTTGCGGTTATCTATCTGATGTGCAAAATCAGAATATTTTACAATAGGACCTGCTACAAGCTGTGGGAAAAATGTTATATACAAGGCAACCTTGAATATATTTTTCTGTATGTAGTCAGGTGATTTGTATGCGTCAATAACATATGACATTGCCTGAAAGGTATAGAAAGAAATTCCTATAGGCAAAGCAATATGCGGAATTGCTAAATTGGCTGAAAAAAGAGCATTGAGCATTTCTGCACCAAATCCTGCATATTTAAATATACCAAGCATTGTAAGATTTAATACAATAGAAAAAAACAGGCATATTTTTCTGCTCTTGTTTTCTTTTTTCATTGAAAGACCGAATAAATAATTCATTACGATTGAGATAATCATAAGAATTATAGCTTTCGGTTCACCATAAGTGTAAAATAATAGACTGAATATCAATAAAATCGTATTTTTTACACTTACAGGCGGTACAATTCTGTAAAGAATATATACCGCCGTAAGAAATATAAATAGGAATACAGGGCTGCTGAATACCATTTTTTCTCCTTATACTGCTGTATAGAACATAAGCTCTGTTACAACATCTCCTTCATATTTAACGTCAAGTTCCTTATTGCCTGAGGGATAAATTGTGTAATATCCGATTTCTTCTCCTGCTCCGTATGCAGCTTCAACTTCTGCTTTTGAACTGCCGATTTTAATTCCCTTATCGGTTGAATAATTGGCATTTGTAATTGTAACACAGCATATTGTTTCTGCTCCGTCAAGGACATAACATTCTACGATAAGTCCGTCATATGTGTAAATCTTTGAATCTCCGCCGTTTGTGTAGCAGCTTGGTGCTGTAGCAACATTCATAGGCTCACCGAGAGAAGATGTTACACTTCCTGCGCTGCTTAAAAGAGTATCAAAACTGAATTTAACTTCCTGCTTAACAGCCTCGGTAGGTGCTTCTGTAGGTGGTTCGGTTGCTTCCTCTGTTGCCTGTGTTGTTGTTTCTTCTGTAGTTGCTTCGGTTACAGTTTCTGTTGTTGTTTCTTCTGTTTCAGAAGTTTCAGTTGTTTCCTCTGTTGCTTCTGTTGTTGTTTCTTCTGTAGAAGCTTCAGTTGCAGCCTCTGTTGTAGTTTCTTCTGTTGCATTTGCTTCTGTGGAAAGAGTAGGAAGATCCGGTGTTGAATTGTTTACCTCGTCGTCAGGACCGCAGGAAACTACTGCTGATGTCAATAAAGATGTCATAATTAAAAGTGATATTGCCTTCTTGTTCATTTTAAATTTTTCCTTTCAAAATCAATAATGGGGTTCTTTAAAAAACGGAACACGAGCGAAATTTCGCAATCAAGCCGTGAGGGAGTTTTTTAAAGGTTCCCTAATATTTAGGGTATACGTACTGTTTAAAGGTGTAATTCTGAGTCTGGAGATATGCAAATGATACACCATAGTATCCATTGCAGGTGTCATAGTTAATCCAGCTCTTAGTATTATCATCGTATACCTGATTCCAGTAGTGGTCACCTGTTCCTCTGCCTGTGCCGTAAACAATTCGAGATTCAAAGCCTGCCTGCTTAAAGAGAAGGTCAGTTACAGCGGCAAAATAATAGCACACTACAAATCTGTTGTTAAGGGCATAATTTGCAAAGTAACTCCAGCCCACACTCTCAATCTGTGGGAGAGTACGTGTTGATTCCATAAGTCTGTAGTAATTGTGTGCTCTTACATAATTGTATACGCTCTGCACGGTTTTACCATTTGCATCAATTATAGTCTGTGCTTTTTTCTGCAATTCTGAAAGAGGTCCGGCAATACCTTCCTCATTGAGGCTAAGCCCGTCCTTAACAAGATTGACAGCCATTTTTCCGCTTGTTTCATTGAAATAATACTTATTCTCACCTAAAGTAAGCCAGCCTGTAGCCATTTCACCATTATCGGTAAAATAATATTTTCCGTCGGTAAGAGTTACCCAGCCTGTAGCCATAGCACCGCCGTTGGCAGGGTCGAAATAGTATTTTTTACCCTCAACTATAAGTCTGCCTGTTGTAAGAAGATTTGTATCTTTATGGAAATAATAATTCTTTCCGTCAATTTCAATTATTCCTGCTGCGGCACTTCCGTCCTCAGTAAAATAGTAGGTACCGTCATCTGTGGTAAGAGAACCTCTGTACATTTTACCTGTTTCGGCATCAAAATAATATTTCTTATCGTCGATTTTTAATCTTCCTG
>CALFMA010000032.1 GCA_937880065.1 uncultured Ruminococcus sp. | reverse complement strand
CAGCATTTATGCAGACACTTACAGATAACGCAGATCCAAGATGGAACATCTGTGTTGAGGCTGAGGAAACAATCTGCGAGCAGGTTGGCAACAAGGTATTCTTTGTAATGTGTCCGAAATCACTTGAAGAATAACAAGGTCACCTCTGAAAACCCCTTTTGAGAAAAAACAGCTATGCACGGCATCTACTGCGTCAACCTCCCTCACCGTGCGACAGCACGCTTTCGGAAGGTTTCCTTGCAGCTACCGCACATATCTGTTTTTTCCTTAACCAAACGGGTTTTTAGAGGTGACCAAATATTTTTCAAGGGGTGAACTATGGATAACGAAATGCGATATGCCGTGCTGATTGATGCGGACAACGTAGCGGCAAAATACACAAAGAATATTCTTGACGAGCTTTCCAACTACGGAATTGCCACATATAAGCGAGTATACGGCGACTGGACGAGAACGAGCCTTGCGGGTTGGAAAAATATGGCGTTGGATAATGCCATCACCCCGGTTCAGCAATATAGCTATACTACGGGAAAAAATGCCACCGACTCGGCTATGATTATTGACGCAATGGACATTCTTTATTCAAACAATGTAGACGGATTTTGCATTGTGTCGAGTGACAGCGACTTCACCCGACTGGCAATCCGCCTCAGAGAATCGGGCAAGCACGTTATAGGAATGGGCGAAAAAAAGACTCCAAAGCCGTTCAGTACAGCCTGCAATGCTTTTAAATATCTGGAAATTCTCGCTGAGGAGGAGGTTCAGAGCAATGAGGTTGACCGTGTTGAATTGAAAACTCTGGAGGAGGCTATTATACGTATTATAGCCGAAAATGCCAATTTGGAGGAAGAAATCAATATCGGCGAACTTGGCAGCCGTCTGCAAGGCAGATACCCCGATTTTGACGTGAGAAATTACGGTTACTCTAAATTTTCACAGTTTCTGAAAGATTTCGATTGTCTGAGTTTCCGCAAGGTGGGAAGTAGTATTCTCGTTTCTCAGAAGTCAAAGGAAATTGACCTTGAATCTGTTGAAAATGTCCTTGCCGCAATCGTGCAGACCAACGGCTCAAAGGGATACAACCTTGGCGAGCTGAAAAAACAGCTTGAGCAAGAAAAGAAAAACTGGAAAAATTCAAGTGGTACGTCATATCTTTCAATAACTGCCGATAAGGTTTTGAGGGGCAGGGATATGAATGTCAAATCTGTTGAATCTTTAAGCCTTCTTGAACCTTTTGGTGAGGGAAATCCACGCCCTGTTTTTGCAGTGCTTGGTGCAAGACTTTCGAAAATCACCCCTCTTGCAAAGGGAAAACATTCACGACTTGATTTTGAGTATGACGGTGTGAGATTTTCGGCACTTCTTTTTGGTACTTCACCGGAAGATGTGTTTGTAAAAACAGGCGAAAACTGTGACCTTCGTGTGACAGTTGAGATAAATAACTAGAATAATCAGAAGACTGTTTCTATAAAAATTATGGATTACAGACTTTCTGGCACAAAGCAGGAGCCATATTTTGCAGCTAAGGCTTGTTATGAAAGCTTTAATCTCGGTGAACAGCTTCCACCTAATTTTATAAGTAAAATAGTTCCTACAAGAGAAGAGCTTGTTTCACTTTATAAATTCATTTCACAGTTTACATCAATTACATACGATAATCTTTTTATGCGTGTGGGAAATAATATGAATTACTGTAAGATGCGACTTTGTATTGATATTTTCAATGAAGTCGGTCTTGTGGAAAACAATCCTGTTTCAAAAACTGTGTCCGTCACAAAGGTTACAGCGAGAA
>CALFMA010000031.1 GCA_937880065.1 uncultured Ruminococcus sp. | reverse complement strand
AGATGTCGTGCATAGCTGTTTTTTCTCAAAAGGGGTTTTTAGAGATGCCCATAATATCAATCCCCGAAACAATTGACGGTAAAATGCAGTATTTATACCATTAAATTTGTCTACTGTTGTTTTAGGGGTTGGTATTAGCTGAGTCAAAAGAACAAATCAGTCTTGACATGCTGCAATATTTAATATATAATATTATTATACTCGTTATGTTAAAGGGGAAATATTATGGATAACTACCAAAACGAAATTACATCTGATTCAATCAGCAGTAAGAAACAGATGACTTCATACGAAATTAATCAATTCTTAATACGTATTGGTTTGCTCATTATCATGATTATTGCACATTTTTTACTACCGACAACAACACTGAAAGTCGAAACTATCTCTGAGAAATTGAACTTTGGAGGTTTTTCCAGTTCAGTTAGAGTATCACCTGCTGATGACGGAATAATGTCATTTTCATTGTCACAGCTGGCTTTTGATCACAGCGTTGATGCAGAGAATACAGATATAAATGATGAAATTTCCAGAAACATTAAAGAAAATTATAAATCTGCTATAAATACAGTTCTGACAATATCCGGTATATGTTTTGCAATTTGTGCTGTATTCGTTATAAAAACCATATTTCATATAGCAAATAATAATTCTTTTAAGGCAAGCAAATCGCTTTATATGGCTTTCATTCCGATGTTACTGGCAAATATTTCACTAATTATCCTGACCATAGCAACTACGAATTATGTCAAACCAGATGATACTCTTGATTTTGATATTATCGGTAAAGCATATCCTTCGATATTTTTCTTTGTTTTATTTGCAGCTGCAATCGCAATTCATGTTAACTCCCGTGATTTTAAGCACCTCTATTATATTAAGCACCTCTCATGTAGATCGTCTGAGTCGGGTGATACTATCAACATATAAGGTATCGCCTTTTGTACATAATCAAGCATAACTTTCAACAGGTAAATAGATATAAGGCAACACCCTAAAATGTTAGAGGACTAATACTAATCCCTGAAACAACAGTAGACAAATCTAAGCGTAAATTTGAATTTTTCTAAAGGATGAGTCCCCGCAATTGCGGGGATGTTTTATTTGGTGAGATTTGAAATATCGTTTCTGAATCGTTTTTTTGGAACGATAAAAACGATAAAAACGATAATTCTCGTTTTAACTATTGATATTTTAAGTGAAGCGTGCTGTAATAGTTGATAGAACTGATAAAATGGAAAAGGAGAATTGATATGACTTATAAAGAATCATACACCGTTGAACTGAAACGAGAGCTTAATGCCGCCTGCGGAAGGTTTCCTTGCAGATGCCGTGCATATCTGCTTTTTCTCAAAAGGGGTTTTTAGAGATGCCCTTAACCTAAAGAATGTTCAGAGAAATAAATTTTGAGAGCAATTTGAAGTTTGGCTATAAATAGCCAATGCAACGGATGTTAACACGATTGTTAACATCCGTTGCCGTATTTCCAAGTGTAATTGGTAGACTTCCACGGCCAGAAATGATACTATGGATTCATCAGGAAAAAACTATCGTTCAGCGATAAAAGGAGGAATTTATCTATGAAAAGTATCATTAAAAATCTTAGCCCATTCAACAACAGATCGGATATGCCGATTGCAATGTTGGTTGTGAAAAAGCTGCTTGCGTTTGTGGTGTGCTATCTGGCAGGAATATTTCTTGCAGAGGGACTTGTCATATGTTTGATGTTAGTCTGCGGCAAAAACTTTATGCAGGGTGAAATGTTCGATGACAGTATTATGATGCTCATTAAGCTATATGGTATGATAGTAATTATTGCTGTAAGCGTTCTTTACTGGAAACTGATAGAAAAAAGAAATCTCTCAGAAATGGGAATAACTAAAAATATTTCAGGCTGGTTTATCGGTGCAGGTATAGGCGTGTTGTTGATTATTGTCTCGGTTTTTGCTATAATAACAACAGGTACTATAATAATCAGCGGTTTTTCCGCTGACATCAATATCACAATGTTACTGCTTATGCTCGGCGGATATGTAATTCAGGGAGCAGCCGAGGAGTTTATTTCCAGAGGATTGGTCTTTCACGGGCTAAAAGACAAGGTCTCCCTCGCCGTTGCTATCGGTGCAAACACACTTGTGTTCACCATTCCGCACATTGGCACGCTGAACGGTTCAGAGTTACAGTTTGTAATTTCGGGATTGATAAATTTAGTAGCTATCTCATGTGTATTTTCGTTCCTTACACTGCGTACAAAGAGTATATGGGCTGCCTGCGGACTGCATTCCGTATGGAATTTCTGCCTGAGTTGCATTCTTGGACTTAACCTCAGCGGTAGCGAGGGACTTTCAACTGCACTCATCGGCATGAGAAGCGTTGGCGAAAATCTTCTCAACGGCGGTAAATACGGCATAGAGGCGAGCATAATTACTGTTGCTGTTGCAGCTGCTGCGGCTGTACTGATGTGGTATTCATATAAAAAGGGCAATAAAGAAAGGTAGGTATGAGTTTTGGAATTCAATAATAAACTGTATGAACTTAGAAAGCAGAAGGGCTTCTCGCAGGAGGAGCTTGCAAACCGTCTGAACGTTTCAAGGCAGACTGTTTCAAAGTGGGAGGTCGGCGATTCTACGCCGGATATGGAGAAGCTTGTCGCTATAAGCGACCTTTTCGGCATATCCCTTGACGAACTGGTACTGGGTAAAGCGCCCGAGCCTGTACCTGAAGTACAGCCCGCAAAGCCAGATATATACAGCGAAATAAAAGCCGATATCAAGGCAAACGTCCTCACGGACAGCAACAGGAAAAAAATCAAAAAAGGATTGAAAATCGCAGGAATAATTATTGGAGCTATACTTGCGATAGATATAATATCATTTGTGGTATATGTTGCCTTGAACGGATTCCCAAAATAAACAAACATATATAAAGCTATGTCCCCGCAGCTGCGGGGGACGATTTGTTTGGTAGAATTTAAAAATAAACAAAATAAGATTTTAAATCTCACAATAATATTTAAAATCTTATTGACAAATTTTAAATTGTGTGCTAAAATTTAAAATGTAAGGCGGTGAAATTTAAAATGAATGAGATGGAATTAAAAAATATTGTAAAAAAGATTCAAAATGCTCAGGCAGAATTTCAAACTGTAGAAGTGAAACGAAGTAAAACACAGGCAACTGAAAGATTATTTGATACTTTATCCAGTTTTTCAAATCAGGATGATGGCGGTGTTATTGTGTTCGGGCTGTATGAAAATGAAGGCTTTGCAGTAACAGGTGTCAATGATGTTCAAGAACTTCAAAAAAATGTAATGAATCAATGCGAGCAAATGGAACCGCCAGTCAGAGCAGTATTTACAGTTGCTGAAATAGACGGTAAAAATGTAGTTTCTGCTGAAATCCCCCCTATAGATATATCTGAGCGTCCGTGCTTTTATAAAGGCAGAGGGCGACTGAAAGGCTCGTATGTGCGTGTAGGTGAAGCTGATCAACACATGAGCGAATATGAAGTATACAGCTTTGAAGCTTACCGAAAAAAGTATCAGGACGATATCCGCCCTGTAGAAAGAGCGGCTGTCTCCTCTCTGAGCAGTGATAAACTGGCGGAATATCTGAAACTGCTGAAAACAGACAAGCCCAATCTCAGCAATCTTGAAGATAATCAGATACTGGAACTTATGAGTGTTATACGTGAGGGTAAGCCTACTCTTGCCGCTGAATTTCTGTTTGGACTTTATCCGCAGGCTTTCTTTCCACAGCTTGGAATTATTGCTGTATCCGTTCCGGGTACTGAAATAGGCGATACCGATATTGACGGCTCACGATTCATAGATAATCAGCGTATTGAGGGGACTATTCCTCATATGGTAGACGCTGCATTGCAGTTTGTACGCAAAAATACCCGCAAAAAGACAATAATAGATGCAGAGACAGGTAAACGCAAAGACAAGACAGATTATCCCATTAATTCTGTACGTGAGGCGTTGCTCAACGCACTTGTGCATCGTGATTATAGTATTCATACAGAGGGGATGCCTGTACAGCTCAGTATATTCGCAGACCGTCTTGAGATAACAAATCCAGGTGGACTGTATGGCAGGCTTACGCTTGATACACTTGGTAAGATACAACCAGATACAAGAAATCCTGTGCTTGCTACAGCGTTGGAAGTGTTGGATATTACTGAAAATCGCTACTCAGGTATACCGACAATACGCAGGGAATTAATGGAACATGGACTGCCTGCTCCCGAATTCCGTAACGAGCGAGGTGAGTTTACAGTATGCTTCAGATTAAGCGATGAAAGCACTATAAAGAATGGCGAAATTGATGTTGTTTCTTTTTGCAAAACTCCGAGGTCTCGTAAAGAAATAGCTGAATATATAGGGCTTAGCTCCGTAACGTATGCAATGAAAAAATATGTCCAGCCGCTTATTGACAGAGGAATTATAAAACTTACCATTCCGGAAACACCGTCAAGCCCGAATCAGAAATATTACTCTGATACTATTGGCAAAAATTAATTTAAAGCAGGAACTCTCGGTATTGAAAGTTCCTGCTCTTTTATTATTCTTAATCGTCACTATCAAACAAATCCGTGAAGCAGCTTGTTATATAGTCCATTTCAGTCTTTTTAGCCGAATCATCGGTATGGCTGTACACGTTAAATGTTGTGAGGAAGTCGCTGTGTCCGGCGTAATCCTGTATCTGCTTCATTGAGAAAGCCGTATTATTGGCAAGCAAGCTAATACAGGAATGTCGCAGTGCGTGGAATTTGATATGCGGTAAGCCATTCTCATCAAGCAGCTTTGTGAAATGAGATGTGATACTATCAGGCGTTATAAGCGTTCCTACAGCATTAACACAAAGGAAATCCTTGTAAGCGTTAGTTTCCCTTATCATAACCTCCTGCTCCGCTTTAAGAGTTTTGAGGTAGTTATAGAGAGCGTCATTAATTGTAAAGCTCCTCTCGCTGCTGTCCGTTTTGAGAAAGTATTTCAGAATAATGTCCTTGGATTTATGGCTCTTGGTATGCCCGATAACTCTGTACGTTCCCTGTGGAAGAATACTTGAATCACCAACAATAACACTCTGCTTTATATGCAGAAGCCTGTTATCAAAATCGACGTTATCCCAGGTTATGCCTACTATTTCCGAGCGTCTTAATCCGAGTATCATTGCAAGTATAACGGGAGTTTCTATGTAGGAACCTTTAGCTGCTTTTGCAAGTTTGTTAAGTTGCTCAGCATTGTAGTAACTGCTTTCCTTTTTGACCTTAGAAGGCTTGTCTACAACTCTCATAGGATTTTTAAGGATAAAATCATTCTTTTCAGCGTATCTGAAAGCTGATCCAATAAGACTGAGCATTTTGTGTACGGTTTTAGAACTTTTGCCTTCGTTTATCATAAAACTGCAAAATGCTTCGATATCTTTTGCACGTATATCCCTAAGAGGTTTGCCGTTTCTAAAGTAAGGCTTGATGTGTTTATTTAAAGCACATTGGTAATCGTTGTAGGTGGTTGGTGACATTTTTACCTTATTGATTTCAAGACAGTATTCTGTGCACTTGTCCAACGACCACGAAGCAAATTCGTTGTCAACTACGCCGTCATAACGAGATACGATCTCTTTAGCCTTTTCATCAGCTTTACGTTTGTTAATTCTGCGGCCGTAATCGTCATATGCTTTTATGCCTGTCGAAAGCTGCTTACGCTTCTTTTTCCCGCTGACATCCTCAACGTAGAAGTTGACGTGCCATAGACCCTTATTTACGTGAAGTTTATAATCTATCATAGTTTTCCTCCTTGAAGTAGTCGGCTGCCATTAATGGCAGCCGATAGAACATGATTAGTTTCTGGCAGATTGCTTGTTAAGGTATTCGATGATGTATATTTTGGGAATTTTGTGAGAAGTTCCAATTCTAATTGACGGTATATCGCCCTTTAACAGCTGAAATGCTTTATTTCTTCCTATGTGAAGCATCTGCATCATCTGCTTCGGTGATACAATATCTGGGTACTCGGTGAATGTGTTTTCGATAGTTAACATAATTATCTTTCCTTTCTGAACGAAAATACTTGAAGTAATTTCATTTATAGTGTATAATGGATATATAGGCAGCGTCCCGAAGGTCGTTGCACATTGTTAATGATTATATCCATA
>CALFMA010000030.1 GCA_937880065.1 uncultured Ruminococcus sp. | reverse complement strand
CATATTCTTTTGTAGGATCACTCAGATATTTCCCGTTCTCCTCGTCGAACCACATATCCGTCAGAAATATAAGATCCTTTTTTTCATAGCTTCTAAGACAAATTCTTTTTCCTCTTGCTTCTTCATTATCTAATGCTGTATTATAGTCAATACTTAGTTTCCTGAAAATAGTATGTATATATCGTTCCAATATAGGAGTATCTGTATTTTTTGTTTCTATCATTGGCTTTCTAAATCTCCATGATTCTGGTAATGCCATTTGTTGTAATTCATCAAGTTGTCCATACCAATCTGGGATATAAGCAAATTCAAATAAATCTGAATGTATCATCATTTAAACACCCTGCACTTTTGAAGTGCCTCGAGATACTGTGCCTGTATCTCAGCTTTCATATCTTCATCTACATATCTATAGATAGTTCCGTCATCTCTGACCTTTACTCTAATTGACAGCGCATTTATGTAGCTGTCATAGTGTGAAAGCAGTTTAGATTGTGCTTTAGAGTCACCTTTGATTGCATTGCGGGCAGTATTATAATCAAGTTCCATTATTTTACATTCCTTTCATAGTACTTTTTAATTTCTTTAAAAGCATTTCGTTTTCGTTCAAATACCGAGCGTTCCGAGATCTGTAAAGTTTTTGATATCTCATAAATTGAAAACCCGTACCAAAACTCTAATATCAGTACCTCTTTTTGTTTTTCGGTTAATAAAATCATCGCCTGATACAACCAATCTATTGTTACAAGGCACTCATGACCTGCTCTATCAGTAATTATATGTTCTGAGGGGTATATATCATTTTTACCTTGTGTTTCTAATATACATTGATCTTCATATAGATTGAGTATTTCGGACTGATGAATTTTATCCGCAGCAGTGGCAAGTTTACTGCTGCAATGTCTCATAACTGACTTACTGAAGCTGTCGAACATAGCAAGTTCAATATTACTATGTTCATTTGGGAGAGTAGACATAGTGTTTCCCTCCCTCCGTATTCAGTTTCAAGAATATGCCTTTTGATCCTCCTAATAATATTAAGAGAAAAATTAGTGTAAAAATCGGAAAGTCACTAATTGTAAATTTTTTATGAACAAAAAGCAGTATAGTCTTTTGGGTTAAATCCATAAGATTATACTGCTTTCTTTTTTATATTTAATTATATCAAATATACTGGATGAGGATTTACTAATGGTATGAAATGTATGCTTTTTTGGTACAAAAGACAATGTCGAATGCATTTCATACCAAAAAACATACCACTTATACCATATCTCGGCTTTAACATTCTATTCTTGCTATACTGTTTATTATGGTGTTTTATATACTTTTTTATATAACATTTTATTAAGCCATTGGAAGGAGTTATGCAACGTGAATGGAAAGAAAACAGAATTATGACTGATAAAAAGATGAATTACGCTCAAGATTGTGTTGATTTAGATTTTTATTACAAGTTTAGTTTGTAGTTATAATTAATCTGTCAAAAATGATTTATTAACAAATTAATGACTTCATATTTGGTAAATATGAACGTTGACTATATTCACTAATTGAGTAATATATGATACTACAATACGCTTAAGGAAATTTGCAATTTTTCGCAAAATTCCGACTTTTGCGAAAGAAAAACAGGTATCATAGCTTATTAAAAGCGTGTTGTGAATATAGTTGATGAGGAGTAGTTATCAAATGGCCAATTTTAATATTTATCATCGCCGTGATGGACGATGGGAAGGTAGAATTTCTCGCGGCAAGAAGGAAAACGGTAAACGTAAATATCAATATGTCATCGCAAGAACCAAAGAGGCTGTTGTTGAAAAGATGGAAGATATAAGAATAAATGATAAACCGAAAGGACACTGCACCAAAACATTATCAGTTTTGTTTTCGGAATGGTATCGTAGTGTTCAGCATAGAATTAAGGAATCAACAGCAGCAAACTACGCAATGAAAGCACAGAAACATATTTTGCCGAGTTTTGGTGACAGATATGTCGAATCTATTGTGCAAAATGATATATATTCTTTTATCGAAGATAAGCAAAATGAAGGGCTTTCAAATAGATATGTATCAGATATAATTATTCTTATGAAAACCATATACAAATATGCAGTGAGGACTTATCAGATATTCAATCCAATGGACGGGATTGTCTTACCTAAGAAAAAATCCACTGAAATTGATTTGCTTGACGAATCAGAACAAGTAAAACTTCAGAAATATATTAATCAAAATCAAAATCATTCAACTCTTGGAATTGCATTATCAATGTCTACAGGTATCCGAATAGGCGAATTATGTGCCTTGCAATGGAAAGATATAGACCTTGAAAAACGCATTTTGACCGTCAGGAAAACAATGCAGAGAATACAATGCCCTACTGAAATATCAAAAACAAAACTCATCATAACCGATCCCAAAAGCGAATCTTCATGCAGAAAAATACCGATTCCGGATTGTGTGATGGGTTTTTTGCGTAAATTTAAGGGCGAATCCAGAAATTACGTTTTAACAGGAGCAGATAAGCCTATAGAACCAAGAACTATGCAATATCGCTTTGCCAAAGTACTAAAAAACGCAAAATTGCCGTCAGTTCATTTTCATGCACTACGTCATATTTTCGCCTCTTCTTGCATTAGATTAGGATTTGATGTTAAGGCTTTGAGTGAACTGTTGGGGCATAGTTCCGTAGAAATTACGCTTAATAGGTACGTGCATTCGTCATTTGAGCAGAAAAAAGAGTATATGAAACGCATAAAATTAGATTTTTAAAAAAATAGGAATTTGAAAATTGAATAATTATTGACCATATCATTTCGCAAAAGTCGGAATTTTGCGAAATGGTACAAAATTATTATGGTTTTTTATAATTGTGGTATACTTGCTTTTTTGAAATACTTTTGTTATAATTATATTATACGCTCAATAAAGCGGTATTTGCAAATTATGGTCAATAATTGTTTCAGAGGAGATTGTTATGAACAAGATTAGAGTAGCTGTGGTTGACGATGATGAAAACATACATCAAGAAATAGAAAAGTTTTTTAATCAGTTTGAGATGATATATGATTTTGATTTTAATGTTAATTATTTCCTGTCTTGTGAAGAAATATATGATAAATTAGCTTCGGGAAACGAATATGATCTTATTTTTCTTGATATTGAGTTTCCAAAAATGAAGGGAACAGATTTAGGAAATACACTAAGAAAAAAGCTAAAAAATCATGATACTTCGTTGTTTTCTGTTTCGTTTACAACTTCTTGATCCTCAGAAGGGATT
>CALFMA010000029.1 GCA_937880065.1 uncultured Ruminococcus sp. | reverse complement strand
AAGCTCAAGCGCTCCGAGATGGACGGGCTGACGGGAATGGAGTTTTTGAAGAAGGTATTTTTTGCGGGTTACAAGACCGCCGCGGATGTGGCGCTCTGCTTTGTTTCCATCCAGGACTTGTTTGACTTCGTGGGCCAGGCCCGGATTCAGCTCCATCAGTCTTTCGGTCACGTCTGCTGGTGTCAAGTAAGGAACAAAAAATTTTGGGATTGAGCAATCACCGGACAGGCGATTACTCATTTCCCATCAATGCAGCGAACACATCGTCAAACTTCCATTTGATTTTGATATGCTCGGCATCATACACCAGAACCTGCTCAACAAAAATCCGTTCCAGTTCCTTAGTCAGCGTTTTCGCATCCTTATACTGATGAACCAGTTCGGAGAGAAGGTCAACCCTTGCATTGTCGTTTTTCTGCATCATCCGTTTTGCCTCAATCGCCCGGACTTTGTTTTGCAGCTCCTCGACCTCTGCATTGACCTCGTTTCGCTGTGTCATGTACTCGTCTCTTGTGAGATCACCTTCACGGTATTTCTCATAAAGGCGAGTTTTCTTTTTCTCAAGGTTTGCAATGCTTCTTTCATAGAGGGAAGTATCCAGATCGGCTTCTTCCTTTTCCTGTTGAACTTTTCGCAGCTGCTCCCAATGAAGGAACTGCTCGAAATGCCATTGTAAGGCACCCATTACAGCACCACGAAGTTTACTGTCGGGATATGCTGCTTTGGAACAGACAGCTTGGGGATTTACTTCTCCATATCTGCAAATTAGTTTCTTTCGATCTCGGCTGAAAGAGAGCTTTCTACCACAATGAGCGCATTCAAAAGCATTGGTTCGATTGATTTCTTTCGGCTGTCCTTTTTCATATACCAAGAATGTATCCTGGGTTTTCAAAAAGTCCTCATAAGAAACGATTGCTTCGTGCGTGTTCTCAACTCGTACCCAATCATCCTTATCAATAGGTGTATCTTTTCCATAGATACCTTTCAGGGTTCGTTTCAGAGAAACCATATTACCGGCATATCTTTCATCTTTCAGGATAGCAATTACTTTTGTGGAATCCCAACCAGAGGTGCTGTTCTTTCTTCTCCAGTCCATTCCACGCTTTTTTTGAAGAGCGTACTGTGCCGGAGAGGGGATACCTGCTTGATTGAGTGTTTGGGTGATTTTCCTTGCCGATAGACCAGCCATCTTTAACTGAAAAATCTTTCGGATAACCGGTGCTACTTCTTCATCTACAACCAATTTATGCTTATCTTCAGGTGATTTCAGATAGCCATAAGGAGCGTTTGCACTGGCAAACTTACCTTCTTTGGCCATCTCACTGCGAACGCTTCGGAGCTTCTTGGAAGTATCACGACTATAGAAGTCAGCTATGAAATTCTTGAAAGCAACTTCCAGTCCGGCTGTTTCTTTTCCACCGTCTTTGCTGTCATAATTGTCAGTAACTGCTATGAAACGGATGCCCATGAACGGAAAAAGCTGTTCAAGGTAGTTCCCAATTTCAATATAGTCTCTGCAAAAACGGGAGAAGTCTTTGACAATGATACAGTTGATTTTGCCTGTTCTCACACAATCCATCATTTCATTGAACTGCGGACGATCCATGCGCTTTCCGCTGAAACCATCATCGCAAAACTCCATGACCTCATAGCCCTGAAACTCTGGATGCGTATTGAGAAAATCATACAGGAGCATACGCTGATTGGTAATGCTGTTGCTTTCCTCTTTGTTTCCAAAGAGACCCACATCGTCATCTTCCTTGGACATTCGAGTATAAAGTGCTACAACATAAGGCTTATCTTTCATTGTTTATGCCCCCTTTCGCATTTCTGCGATTTGCTGCAACTTCTCGAACTCATCCTCGAAACGGAATGTGATCTTCAGCCTACCGCCTGTATGTACTCTGATTTCTGCAATAAATGTTTCAATAATCTCTCGGGACAATTCTGTAAAATCGCTGTACTGGTGCGCAAGATCTGAAAGAGAACCAACAGCACGATAGTTTTCATCGTACTGAGCCTGCTCCTGCAACAGCCCCTCGATTTCTTTTGTGAGCGAGAGAACTTCGTCTGCGTAAGTCTTTCTCAAGGTCAGGTATTCTGTTTCATTCAAAATACCTTCCTGATAATCCTCATAGATGCCGCAAGACATTTGCTCAACTTTGGCAATTCGGCGCTGTTTCTTCCTTATTAAGTCCTGCATCCCAACAGCAGCTTCTCTGACCGATGTTTTCTTGTTTAGATCAGCAATGATTCTCTCTAAATCCAGGAACATTCGGATATGATAGCGTATCGCTTCTTCAACCGCATTATCCAGGATGTCCTTTCTAATGCTTTTTTGAGGACAGGAGTAGTCGTAAATAAGCTTGTGTCGGCTACATTCATACACTCCGTAATAATGATATTCCTCTGTCCTGCCATTCTTGGGCTTTCTGAATTTTCCCATTCGCATGGCACCGCCACAGTCGGCACAACGTATCAATCCACGGAACAGGTTAGGCACATCACCTTCGGCATAACTGGCATGGTTCTTTGCTTCACGGGAGCTTTCCTCCAGTAGTGCTTGAACCTTCTCAAAGTCCTCCACCGTAATAAGAGGTTCATGGGTTCCCTCAACAATTTTCCACTTTTCCTCCGGTACTGTATGTTCCTTAATGCCCTTGGCAAAAGAACGAACGGATTTTCCGTATACGATGCAGCCCAGATACATCCTGTTGGTCAACATCCTTTTTGCAGTATTTCTATCCCAGAAAGAGTTCAGGTACTTGGTTTCCTTTGAAAGTCCTTTCAGAACAAAATACTTGGACGGGCAAGGAACACCTTCCTCATTCATCTGCTTGGCAATCAAACCAAGCGAAACACCATCTAACTTCATCTGGAATACCCTTTGAACAATGAGAGAGGCTTCTGGATCAATGACCAGATGGTTTTTGTCATCCGGGTCTTTCAGGTATCCATACAAAGGAACCTTGCCCATGAATTTACCCTGTCGTTTTCGGGTTGCGATTGCAGAAGATACCTTTACGGAAATATCTTTTGCATATCCCTCGTTGATGATATTTTTCAGCGGGATAATCAGTGCTTCGTCCGTGAAGTCCGGGAAAATACTGTCGTACCCATCCGTGATGGATATGAACCTGACTTTGAAAAACGGAAAAATCTGTTCCAGATAGTTTCCTGCTTCCAAATAGTTTCGACCCAGACGGGAAAGGTCTTTTACCACGATACAGTTAATCAATCCAGACTTCATATCCTGCATCATTTCATCAAACGCAGGACGTTCAAACTGCGTTCCGGTATAACCGTTATCAACGTACATCTTATAAAGATGCAGATCGTTGTGGTCATTGATGAAAGACATCAGAAGATCCTTTTGGTTTTGCAGGCTATATCCATCGAGCTTTCCGCTGTCCTCCATAGAAAGTCGAACATACGCAGCAGTCCTAAATCCCTGAACCGGTTCATCTGGTATTGCCGATGCGATAACGCTTTCTGCGCCCAGCACGGCAGCTGTGTTTAATCTTTTCTTTCGTGCCATTTACACACCCTCCTTCATTTCCAGTCCTCTCAAAAGCTCCTGCGCCTGCATGAAAGCATCTTCAAAGTTAAACACGATTTTGATGCGGTTATCCTCGAATACGAGAATACGATTGATCGTGATTGCCGCAGCCCATCGTGTAAGCTCCTGCAACTCTCCAAATTCTTTGAAATAATCCATCCAGGCATAATACTGAGAATGGTTTTCCTGCAAAGCAAAGATTTCCTGACGGAGACTTCTGATTGCATCGGTCGCATCCTGAATCCTGCTATCAAATTCCTGCTTTAGCTTCAGATACTCAGGCTTGTCCAAAAGACCATCTTTCAAATCCTCATAGATACCGACCTTAAGCTTTTCTGCTTTTTTCAATTCAGTTTCTTTCTTCTCAATATGTCCTTCATATTTCTGAATCAGAAATTGTACCGAAGGAGCAGTGTCGATGTCTCTCAGAGCTTTTTCCGTATCCAACACATTTTTTACATGATGGTTTACAGCTTGAAGAACTGCATCCAAAAGTTCCTTTTCTCTCATTCTATGCCAAGAACACGATTTTTCTGTGCTTTGACCCTGGCAAACAAAATAAGCGTACTTCTGGGACGGGAAATCGCCAGCGCCTTTCAAAGAATATGTTGTTGTTTTTCTGACCATAGGCTGTCCGCAATCACCGCAATACAGTAAACCGGCAAGCGGAAATACAGAGTCAGCCTTAGGAGAAGTGCGTGTATCCCTTTCCAAAAGTGTCTGTACGATTTCAAACAGACAAGGATCAATCAATGGGATATGAGCGTTTTCAATTCTCACCCAATCCTTTTCCTCAACAGCCTGACGTACTTTCACTTTATGATTTGGGGTAGTTTGCTTACCTTGCACCAATACGCCGGTATAAACCTCGTTGGTCAGTATTCTGGATACTGCCTTGGCACTCCAGACAGCTTTAGGGTTCACCTTAAAAGATGTCTCAAAGCGAACTCCTATGCTGCGTTTATATTCCATGGGGGACAAGATGCCTTGCTCGTTCAGAACTTCCGCAATTTTGTATTGGCTAAAGCCATTGATCTTCATGCGGAATATATCCTGCACCACCGGACCGGCGTATGTATCAATGATAAGCTGATTCTTATTTTCTGGGTCTTTCAAATATCCGTAACAAGCGAAAGCTCCGATGAACTCGCCATTCTTACGTTTGACCGCCAGATGGCTCCTGATCTTAACCGAGAGGTCTCGGCAGTAGGAGTCGTTAATCAGGTTTTTGAACGGCATTACAATATCATGTGCCGTATCAACATTCAGACTATCGTAGTTGTCGTTGACAGCGATAAATCTGACCCCCAACATTGGGAATAGTTTTTCGAGATAGCGACCCACCTCAATATAGTTACGACCAAATCGAGAAAGGTCTTTGACTATGATGCAGTCGATGATGCCTTTCTTCACATCCTCCAGCATCAACTGGAAACTTGGACGGTTGAAATCAACACCGCTATATCCATCGTCCTCACGAATGGAGACCACCTGAATATCATGCTTGTCCTTCAGGAAGTCCATAATCAAACTTTTCTGGTTCGATATACTGTTGCTCTCATTTTTCGAGCCGGTTGTAACATCCCCATCTTCCTTTGATAATCTCAGGTAAATGGAGGCATGATAAACCTTTTTAGTAGGTTTCTTCGTCATAATCATCCACTCCTTTGGGTATTATCAAAGGGGGATACTATAAGTGATGACAGGTCGGGGGGTAGCCGACCTGTCACTGTAAGCACTATTATGACAGGTTCACTTATAGTATACCGGTCATTTTTGATTTGCTCAATGATGTCACAGGCTTGCCTGAACCATCAGCGAAAACAGGTCATTCACCGACCTGCCGTTGTTCATATAATCGAAACCGACCACAATATCTCCAACACGGTAGCAGTAGAAATTAGGGGTCTGGCTATGCAGATCTTCGACATCCAACTGGTTTGCTGCTGTTTTCTTTATCTTAATGTCACGCAGTTCGGATAACGAAGATTTGTCCACGGTACGGATGTCCACATCCTTCATGTTTTTCAAATTCACGTTATGCACCACCTTCATTTTCCTTACCACATGATTACGCTTTCATTGAATGAATTATGCTTAAGGATTTATAGGTAATGCGTCGTTAATATCCGACAGATTTCCACAAAGGTACTGCAATGCCACACTGGTAAGCAGTGCCTTATCAATTCCTGTCATTTCACTTTGGGATGCTCTCCCTAAGTAACGCTCAATACGACTTTTATCAATCGTGCGGATTTGCTCCAACATAACAACTGACGGCTCAGCAAAAGCAGGATTACTCTTAATCAAATAATGCGTCGGCATCTGTTCCTTTTTTCTGATTTTACTCGTGACAGTCGCCACAATCAAAGTTGGAGCGTGTTTATTACCGGTGTCGTTCTGGATTACTACCACCGGACGGGTGCCACCTTGTTCAGAGCCAATTACAGGGTTCAGATCAGCACAATAAATATCGCCACGGCGATATACCCAATTCTTTTTCATCATAGATGGTAAACCTCCTTTCATTGGGTATGTACGAAGGGCTGCTCCCATCCGATAACAGACAGAAACAGCCCTTCCGAAAATTATGTTGAACCCCATATTTGCCCACGGCACCCCTGGGTGATAAGAAGTATCTTATCGGGAAATCATCAAACGGCTGACTGCTAATCAGCTCCATAGGAATCTAACCTCTGCCGGGTTCTCCGCCAGCTCCGTAGAGAAGTATCATTATCTCTGTTGTTTTCATGGCCGTATCGGTAGCAATCCGATATTTACAGCAGATGTTTTCTCGCTCGTACCTGCAATATTGCAGGAGGTGGAACCCAACTGTTTTTTACAGGTAGGTCATGGCGTATCTCTGACGTGGCTGATGCTTTCGCACCGACAACAGGAACGTATCTGATGAATGTGTATTCAATTTTCAAGGTACATCAGCCGTTTTCTTTGGCTGTGACTAAATTGTACCTTGGAACACATTCAATCTCGATTGACCAATGGGGAACATATCTTCCCCGTTAGGGAACATCACAGTTCTTTTTCTAAAAGGCTCAGTGCATCAATAAGAGAACGAACATTGCTTTTCATTTCTTCTCTGCTCGTCTTACGCCCCAGAATTAAGTAATCAAGTGATACATCTGCTAAAACGGAGATCTCAACCAACATATCAATAGATGGAGCTTTGTAGCCAATTTCCATTTTGGATACATAGTTTCTGGAAGTATGTAGTTTTTCAGCGAAATCTTCCTGGTTATATCCCATTTTTTCACGAATTTGTTTTATTCTTTTTCCTGTTTCTACAGGGTCAAAATACATAATAGTATCCTCCGATTTCTTGAAATTTTGAAAATAAAAAATTCCAAGAAGCCGGGAGGTGAACGACACCGATAATATTTGCGCAAAAAAGCACACTTACAGTAAAGGGCATAATGCCATGCTGCAAGCGTGCTTTTGTTTTCAGTATTAAGATGTCCTGTCAGTTCAGTGTGGAGGCGAATGGAGCCTGCGTCGGAGTACCGTCTTTTTTGAAAATCAGATTGTTTTCGCAGTAAAGACGTTACTCCATAAAATCATAATCGCTGCTCTTAACCCTAACAGGGGTCGCATTGAGAGCCCAGCACATAAAAAATCCCTCCAATCCAAACGAATCAGAGGGTCATCGTGCCAAAACGTCTCGCCATGCTTCGTTTTTTTATATGGCGAGATTGCATCACTGTATTGAGTTCAGTATTTCAAGAACTGTCAGTTCTTAAATATTGAATTGTCATGCCATTAAAACCATGACATCGAAAAATTATAATTATACTGCGGAGGTGGACTACCAGTGAGAAAGATCCCAAATACTTTGGGCGATATTATTAAGAACGCCCGCGAAAAAGCTGGTATCACAATAGAGGCTCTTGCAAACAAAGTTGATATAACAGAGCGTTATTTGTATAGGATTGAAAATGAAAACAAAAAGCCAAGCTATGATGTCCTGTACAAATTGATCCGAGAGTTATCTATATCACCGGATTTGATTTTCTACCCCGAGAAACCGTCCAAAGATTCTGAAGTAGAAAATCTCCTCCGGCAGCTCTCAGATTGCGATGACCGTTCTTTGCAAGTGATCAAGGCAACTGCGAAAGCCCTAATTGATACCGCACAATGAAAAGCAGCCGAAAGGTTGCTTTTTTTGTTTGGCTATGTTTGAGAGTCTATCAGCTAATAGGGAAGAAAGAGGGATTGAAATAGGGAATATTTCGGGAATATTTTCAAAAAACCGAATGACAAGTGCTTACTCATCATCCGGTTCGTTATGAAAACGGTATCCGATTCCCCAGACGTTCTTGATGTACGCAACATCTGTATCCGAAAGTTTTCGACGCAGAGCTTTGATGTGTGCCTTTACAACATCGTCTACATTGTAAACCGAATCTTCGTCCCACACATGGTCATAAAGCTGCTCACGACTAAATACCTGTCCAGGATTACTGGCAAGCCAAAAAAGGAGATCAAATTCCTTGCGGGTAAATTTGATTTCTTTATCCTTGATAAATACCTGTCTTGTAGAAGGATCTATCACCAAATTGTCACCGAATGCAAGTGTGAAATATGTATGCTTTTCAGGATGGCTGTCCACATATATTTGCATCAACGACTGAGCTTGGGCTAAACATTCTTCCATCGTATAAGGAGTTCCCATATATGCGTGTGCACCGGCTTTCAATGTTTCCAAACGCTGTGCATGACCAGGTTGTGAGGATAGAACAAGTATTGGTGTCGTTTTCAGTTTTTTAATAGATTTTAAGAGTGTATGGTTATCCTTTTGTGAGATCTCTGCATCCAAAATGACAAGACATAACCGTTGGTCTGTCAAATAAGGCATTGCTTCCTGCACTGTTGAGGTAACATATACCGCAGTTGTTGACGAACTCAAACGGGAGAAAATACCATATTTTTCCCGTTCATCACTGCTAATTACCAATATGGACTTATACAATTCTCTCACCTCCTGTTTGTGAAATAGAAATTAAAGCACGACATGAAGCTGTCAAAGTGGTTACTCTGACAGCTTCGTTGTCTTTTTTAGCGGTTATTGCCCCAATAGAATAAAGCAAGTGCGCCAGGGCCGGTATGCGCACCGATTACGGGACCAATGTATGCAATCTCGATTTCGGCATCGGGGAAATTCTCCTGCACCCGACCTTTCAACATTATTGCAGCTTCAAGGTCATCAGCATGGCCGATCAGGACTGATTTACCAAGCTCTGGCATCCATCCTTGTTCCATTCGAGCAAGTTGTGCGGTAATTGCTTTTTTTCGTCCGCGAGGTTTTTCTACCGATTGCAGTTTGCCGTTCTCATCCACATGGAGAAGTGGCTTTATATTCAGCGCGGTCCCCATTGTGGCAGCAGCGGCTGAAACTCGTCCACCATGTTTCAAATGGGTGAATGTATCGACGGTAAACCAATGGCAGACCCTCAATTTCCGCAGTTCAATCCACTCTGCCAGTTCTTCCAGAGAAAGTCCTTCCGATTGCATTTTTGCCGCTTCTCTTACAAGGAAGCCTTCGCCAACGGCGGCACATAAGGTATCAATGCAAAGGATTTTTCGCTCTGGATATTCATCCTGCAATTCCTGAACAGCCAGCGAAGCAGACTGATATGTACCGGATAAACCAGAAGAAAAGCAAAGGTACAGAATATCAGTCCCCTGACGTAGCCACGGTTCAAAACTCTGGAAAAAAATCGTCGGGTTAATCTGCGAAGTTGTGGCAAAGTTACCGCACCTTTGAATTTTGTAAAATTCTTCGGCTGAAATCCCCTCTGGAGAACCATAACTATATTCTTTTCCGCCGATTGCTACCTGCATGGGGATGATTTCAACAGATGGCAGACCCGCCATTAGTTCTGGCGTAAGATCTGCAGTAGCATCTGTGAAAATCTGATAATTCCCTATCATTTCTTACACCCACTGCAGCCCTGACAAGCTGCCCAGAGTTCATCAGCTTTAGGCTTCCAGTTTTCTGCATAAGGTGTAGTCTTATCGCACAGATGATCCACACTTTCAGGAGACTGATATTCGGTAGAGTGTGCGCCGGACTGCTTTACCATCCTGCGCAGACACTCCGGATTTTCCAGCATAGGACAAGGCTGGAACATATTCTCATTGAAAGGCTGATTGTCATGGTATGCCATGAACAGCGGAGACTGATATGCCTCCAGCAGTGTCTTTTCACGAATATTGGAATCAGAGTAGTGGATGAATGCACAAGGCTCGATGTCACCATTTGCATTGATATGCAGATAATTACGACCACCGGCGATACAGCCGTTTACAAACTTAGCGTCGTTCTGGAAGTCGATGGTGAAAATAGGCTTTGTGCTACGATATTCACGAATGCGGTCATACATCATCTCACGCTGATCGGGAGCAGGGAGAAGTTCCACAGCAGCATCATTTCCCACAGGCATATAGTGGAAGAACCATGCAAACTTCGCACCGCATTCTACAAGATGATCGAAAAACTCCTCAGAGCTAATGGAGTCAATATTCTTGCTGGTATAGCAACCAGAAACGCCGAAAGGCAGCTTCTTTTCCTTCAGAATCTTCATAGCGCGCATGGTTGCCTGATATGTGCCCTTACCACGACGGAAGTCGGTAGCTTCCTCAAAGCCTTCAATGCTGATTGCCGGATAGAAGTTCTTTACACGCAGCATCTCGTCAGCAAAGGCTTCATCAATGAGGGTACCATTGGTAAAAGCAGAGAATACACAGTCAGGGTGTGCCTCGCACAGACGGATCAGATCATTCTTACGAACCATCGGTTCGCCGCCGGTATAGAGGAACATATAGGTTCCCAGTTCATTGGCCTGATTGATAATATCATCCAGTTCCTCATAGGTCAGGTTCAACTTGTTGCCATACTCTGCAGCCCAGCAACCGGTGCAGTGAAGATTGCAGGCGGAAGTGGGGTCCATCAGGATTGCCCAAGGAATGTTGCAGTTGTATTTTTCACGGGCTGCAATTTGTTTGCGGCTACCCAACAGAGAGGCATTGACAATGAAATTGCGGAAGAATACCTTGCGCACTTCCGGATCAATGTCAGTCCAGAAACTGTTAATCAGACGCATCCAGTTGCTGTCGGGATCGTCCATAATCTTACGAATAGCTTGACGCTGCGCCAGATAAAGATTGTCTTTGTCGAATTGGTCAGCCCAATCCAACAGCTTAGGGAATGCCTCCTGCGGTTTGCTGTCAATGTACTTTAACACTTGGTTAATTGCGAAAGCCTGTACGCTGTCTTTAATAGAATTACTCATGGTTTTGTCTCCTTTTCTATCTTAAAAGCAAAAAGAGCCGATAATCCGCAGCACAAGGCTAACGGGTTATCGGCTCTGTGTCTATGCGTCTGGCTCTGTGATAACTGTGGTATTGAATTGTTTTACGCTGATTATTATTTCCCGTTTGCACTTCGGACAGTATAGCGGAAAATTTTCAAGTACTGTATTATCACAGATTTTAATTCTCGTTTTGTTGTTGCAGTTGGGGCATAATAGCCATTCGGTTTTTTTCATTCTTTGTTTTTCATCAGATACTAGAATATCTATGGACAATTACATTTACAACTCACGCAGTTTCCACCGCCTTGTAGAAACCATTACACATGCGCCCACAATGAGTACTGTTAAGACGATGTAGGAAAGATAGACGCCATTTAGTGCTACTTCATACACATCATAGTACCGCAGAGGGGTCAGATAGTCTAAGAAACGATTCCCAGCGTACTCGGCGGTTATGGCGACAGTATAGGCGGCCAATACGAAAACCGTACCAACACGCACCGCAGCCTTATAAGATTTGAAAAGGCTGGCAAACAGTAGACCCAAGGCAAAGAACAGAAGTTGTGTCAAGAACATTCCAAACGCAGTTGCAATTTCAGCTCCCGGTTGTTCCAGTCCCCCCAGCGGGAGAATGACCGCAAAGTAATTGCACACACCGCTGAACAGGGAAAATACCAACAGGTTCACCGATGAAACAATCACCTTTGCCAAAACTATGGTTTTTCGCTCCACAGGCTTTGTGAACAGATATTCGGATGTTCCAAATTTCTTTTCCCTCGCCACACAGGACAGGCCCAGAGAGATTGCATAGGCAAAGGCCAACAGCCCCTCCCAAAAATAGATACACGCGTACCAACCAAGGGCAGTCGTGAGATCCCCTTTCACACCGAACATGATCATGATCAAGCGAGGGAATTGGCCGACTGTCCGGGCCATCTCATCCAGACTGTCCTTCAAGGATAAAAGTTCAAAATAGCAGAATCCGCACAGCAGTAACATGATCCCCAGCCAGATCAGCAGGGTCTTTCTGGTTTGGCGGAATTCGTTTTTAATCAATGTTTTCATGTTCACACCTCCTTAGCTGCGGAACTGAATGTCTTTTTTCAGAAAGACACCGTAAGAAAGCACCAAAAACAGGGCAAACAGCAGCACACACCATCCCAAGTAATCCAACTCATAAAAGCCAGATTTGGAAATCTCAGCCGCACTAAAGAACGAGTACGGGGACAGAAAACTAATGGCACGGTTGCTGACAATGTTGGAGAAGCTGGTGACGCAGTACTCGACAAAGACAATTAACCCGGCGGTCAAAAGTGGGCTTCGATTGCGTGAAAAAAGAATTCCTACCAAAAGCC
Source organism: uncultured Ruminococcus sp. (assembly GCA_937880065.1). The sequence goes on along the minus strand of CALFMA010000029.1, from coordinate 38,037 downwards.
CCATAGCTGCAAGGAACAGCGTGACCAGCATGAGGGAAAGAGCAATCAGAAAGAACTCTCCCCAGTCAATGCCGGAGCGGAACAGGGCCAGCGCCAAAAAAGAGGCGAGAAGATATACCATGCTCACGACCACTACGCCGAAAAAAACCGTGAACGCCTTTGCCCAGTAAATCGTTTTTCGGGTATGGGGTTTTGTAAACAGATATTCAGAGGTTCGCTCCGAGCACTCCTTGGTGTGAATGGCGATACCGAAGTGCATCCCGAAAATACCGGACGCAATCATAAAAAAGCTGGTAAGAAACGCATAAATGCCCAACGGTGAGGTCAGATATTCCATGGACACACCAACGCCTTTGTAAAAATCACTCGTACCCAGCGTTTCATAGAGGTCTCCGGTGGAAACATCCATAAAGCTGTAATAAGTAGGCGTCATCAAAAAAACGCACAGAGCCAAGGCAATGGCCCAACCCAAGATATATTTGCGGTGCCTTTTCAGTTCATATTTCAAAATGACCATGCCTGACACCTCCTTACGCATAGTAGTGCATGAAGATTTCCTCCAAAGAGGGCTCTTCCAAAAGCACATCGTCCAAATGCAGCAGGTGAAGCTTGTCAATAATCGCCGTGATATTGCCGTTATACATAAAGGAAACAGAGGTCTTGTCCGCAGTCTCCGCATAGTTCGCAATGCCGGACAAATGAAAGAAATCGCGAGGGATAGCCTTCTTTGCACTCAGAGTGACTTTTTTATAGCCGCTCTCACGCAGTTCTTTGATGGACTGTATGCCAATAAGCTGTCCTTCTTTCAGAATGGCCACCCGGTCACACAGTTTCTGGACCTCACTCAGCACATGGGAGGAAAAAAACACGGTAGCGCCCCGGCTGTTTTCCTCCTTCAGAATATCGTAGAAAGCCTGCTGGATCAGTGGGTCTAACCCGCTGGTGGGTTCGTCCATAATGATCAGTTTGGGTGAAGTCATAATGGCAGACACGATACCCACCTTTTTCTTGTTGCCCAGAGAAAGGTCTGCAATCTTGCGGGACAAATCCAGATTGAGCCTGTCGGCAAGCTCCTTCATCTTTGCCTTGCAGTCCATGCCGTACAGATCGGCGGTGTACTGCAAAAGTTCACGGACTTTCATGTTTTCGTAATAGCTGTTCTCGCTGGGCAGATAGCCCACATCCTTGGCAATGACGCTGGCCTTGGAGTGACAGTCCAAACCGAAGATAGATGCACTGCCTCCGGTGGGACGGATCAGCCCCATTAGGGTGCGGATTGTGGTGGACTTACCCGCACCGTTGGGGCCAATGAAGCCGAAAAACTCGCCCTCATTCACCGAGAAACTGAGGTCATTGATCCCCCGATGGGTTCCATAGTGCTTGGTCAGTTGGTTCAAGACAATAGCGTATTCACTCATTTTAAATATTCCTCCTTATAGAAATTGTTTTTTAGAATTGAAATGGTTTTTTCAAATTCATTCATAACTGTTTCAAAATCAAAAACGGCTGCGTTACGATAACGGGCTGCATACCCCTCCGCCATCACTAAAAGCATATTGTAAACAGGTTGAGCATCTTCGGGATTTTTGAACTTTAAGGAATCATCCTCTCGTAAAACCATTTCATTTCTGAAATTCCCTGCTTCCATCTTTAATGAAGCAAGTAGGTCATTGACTTCAGGAGAAGCCTCTTCCCAAACACTTGCCATAAATTGAGTAATAAACGGGTGTGTTTTCATTGCAGCCATTTTCATCTTGCTGGAAACCAGAATGCGGTTAAACAGATCGGTTTCTGAATCAAGTATCGTTTGGTCAAACGAAGGCATAATGATTTTCATACAATATTCCAACAGGTAGGTATACAGTTGTTTTTTGCTGCCAAAGTACTGAAATACGGATGCCTTTGAAATATGCGCCGTTACAGCAATATCGTTGACAGAAGCCTTATCATATCCAAACTTACCAAAGCACTGGAGTGCCGCATTGATGATGGTAATTTGCTTTTCCTCGCTTAGTGCAAAAAATTTGTCCATTTAATTTCTCCTTTCAAGTGACCGATTCGGTTATTCACAGTATAGCACCAATAACCGAAACGGTCAAGTATTTTGGAGTATGATTCAAAAGTTTTCTTTTTATACTGTTAGACCAACGAAGATTAGTCTCGAAAGTACCGGTGTGTTCAAGTCAGCAGTTGCACGAAAATGTAATTCGTTCAAATACTACTACCTGAAATATAAAATTACATTGGGTGATGTCTATGAAATTTGAACGCGATGAGCGCAAATTTGATTTCCACGATATAGGGTGCGAGATAAAGCGCAAAAGAGAAACCAGCGGGATGACACAGGATCAACTGGCCCTTATCATTGACCGTGATCCCCGCACCATCATATATAACGAAAACGACGGTCAGCATCCGAGCTTGAACACTTTTTATCAGATGGTGACAATGTTCGATATATCGGTGGATCAGTTCTTTTATCCAGACATGAGCGCAGATGACGCTTGCAAAAAGCGCATCAATACACTTGCTGCATTAACACTTGACCGATTCGGTTATTGGTGCTATACTCTGAATAACCGAAACGGTTATTGTGTAAGAAGAAGGAAATGAATTGAACAAATTTTTGGCCCTGACCGAAGAAAAGAGATTGACCATTCTCAATGCGGCGTTCCAGTGCTTCGGCAAGTTTGGTTATGAAAAAGCCTCAATGTCGATTCTGTTATATTACGCATATCGCAGAAAATTAAGTAAGAAAACTGCCAATGACAAAGAGTAAGTTATACCCACGTTATGAAAGGACGTGCTATGAAGGATTCATTGAAAAAAGGATTGATAATAGGTGCTGCCGGTAGTGCGATTTGTGTGCTTTGGCATCATCTTCTAACCAAAAAGATGATGCAGCTCGCCATGGATCGGGTTGCGCCGCAGGACAGAAGCAACGGAAAAATGCGTGTGTCCGGTTCACCTGAAATGATAGAAACCACTGAAATTGTAAAAAAGGCAGCTGGTCAGCTCGAAAAAAGCGGCTGTGACGTGGTGGAAATCACTGCTCACGACGGAATTTCATTGATTGGGCATTGGTGTCCCTGCGAAGAACCGAAAAGAACTATAGTTGCCATGCACGGGTGGCGTTCCTCCTGGTCACATGATTTTGGTCTAATCGCAGATTTCTGGCGCAATAATCATTGTTCTGTACTCTACGCAGAGCAGCGGGGACAAAATAATAGCGGCGGCGACCATATGAGTTTAGGTTTGCTGGAACGCTACGATTGCCTGGCATGGACAAATTGGATAAACGAGAAAACAGGAAAAAGCATTCCCATCTATCTTGCCGGGGTATCCATGGGTGCAACCTCTGTGCTAATGGCGTCCGAACTGGAACTGCCGGATAATGTATTTGGAATCGCAGCGGACAGTGCATTTACTTCGCTCCATGCAATTTGGAAACATGTCTCCGAAAGCAATCTGCATATTCCTTATGCTCTGCATAAAACAGGTGCCGATAGGATGTGCAAAAAGCGCATCCAAATGGATGCTGATGCTGCCTCAACTACAGAAGCGTTGAAGCACTGCCAAATTCCTGTTCTTTTTGTCCACGGAACAGATGACCACTTTGTTCCGGTTGAAATGACATACGAAAACTATAAAGCCTGTACATCAGAAAAGCGTCTGCTGATTGTTCCGGGCGCTGACCACTGTATGAGCTATCTCGTAGGAAAAAGCACCTACGAGCGCATTGCAAAAGAGTTTTGGGAATTTTGCGAACAGCGGAAAAAGAATCCGTAGATTTGAGTTTGAAGGGGGGGAATCATTATGCGCCAGCGTTGGCTCCGTGTCTTATTCCGTAGAAGGATGTTGACGATACTCCTGCTACTTTTACAGGTATATTTTCTTATATGCCTTGTACTTGGGGGAAGTCAGCTTTCCCGAAATTTCAGTCGCCTACTGACAATCGTCAGTATCATTGCGGTGCTTTATATCGTTTCCCAGAAAGACAAAGGCGCCTACAAAACTGCATGGGCGATCCTGATTCTCGCTTTTCCGCTGTTTGGCGGCCTCATGTATCTACTGTTTACCTTCCAGTCCTCCAAGTGGCGGTTCACTAAGGGCGTGCTTCATGCGCAGAGTAAAGCAAAAGCATTATATTCTTTGCCCGGAACCGATTATGAGACGGCGATCACACAGTTGCCAGCACACCGTCAGCAGATTCGATATTTACAAGATTCTGCCGGATTTCCTGTCTATTCAAACACGGAGACCAGCTATCTGACACCGGGTGAAAAGAAACTGGATGTGCTGTTAGAGGAATTGGAAAAGGCAGAGAACTACATATTTCTGGAATACTTCATCGTTCAGGAAGGTGTCATGTGGGACAGCATTCTGGAGGTTTTGAAGCGGAAAGCATCTCAGGGCGTGACCGTGCGATTGATCTATGATGATATGGGCTGCTTCTTCACACTGCCCAAAGACTATCCCGCACAACTCAAAAAGTACGGCATCCAATGCGCGGTGTTCAATCCCTTCCGGCCTGTGCTGACCGTAAAGCAAAACAATCGGGATCATAGAAAAATTGCTGTTATTGATGGCAAGGTAGCCTTTACTGGCGGTATCAATCTGGCAGACGAATATATCAATGCCATCGAAAAATACGGTCACTGGAAAGACGCTGCCGTTATGCTAAAAGGCAAAGCCGCATGGGGCTTTACACTGATTTTTTTGCAGATGTGGGAAATGTGTACCGGTACAAACGAGGACTATGGGGCGTTTTATCCGTGGAAGCACCAGGATTGCCCTGTTACGGCAAAAGGCTTTGTTCAGCCATACGCTGACAGCCCCACCGATTCAGAAAATGTGGGGGAACATGTTTATCTGCAAATTCTGAACAATGCAAAAGAGTATGTGTATATCAACACACCCTATCTGATCGTTGATGACAGTATGTTGTCTGCTCTTTGTCTGGCTGCAAAAAGTGGTGTGGACATTCGGATCGTGACACCCCACCGATGGGACAAGTGGGCAGTACACATGACGACCCGCTCCTATTACCGCGAACTGATTAAAGCGGGTGTAAAGGTCTATGAGTACACCAATGGCTTTGTCCATTCCAAAATCTTTGTTTCGGATGATCGCACAGCAACGGTTGGCACAACGAATCTGGATTTCCGTAGCTTATACCTGCATTTTGAATGCGGAGCGCTGCTCTATGAAACCGATGCCGTCATGGAAGTGAAAGAAGATTTTTTACAGACACTGGATATCTGCCAAGAGGTAACAGAAAAAGATTGCAAGGCCAATATCGTGGTTCGGTTGTTCCAGGATATTCTTCGCCTGTTTGCACCCCTGATGTAAAGGAGAATAACAAATGTTTGAAGATACAGAAAAACGCCGACAAGTTGCCAAATGGCTCATTGGGGTCATCACGATCTGCATTTTGATTTTTCTTGGCCTTCGACATATTGGTCATGTGGCCGGTGCCGTCTCATGGCTGACTGACTTAACCAAGCCGCTTTTAATTGGCATAATTTTGGCCCTCTTTCTCAATGTGCCTCTGGGATTTATAGAAAGATATCTTTTCAGAAAACACCCCACGCCGAGAAAACTGAAAATGAAAAGACCTTTGGCAATCCTGCTCTCGCTGGCTTTAGTCTTGGGCATTTTTAGCGGGGTTGCGTTCCTTGTCGTCCCTGAATTGGTGGACGCGGTAACTATCGTTGTTACCTCTGTGATGGAAGGGATGGATCAACTGGCAGCTTTTGAAAGTACGGCCGATTATTCTAAGCTCCCCTTTGGTGAACAACTGGCCCAAATAGATGTTGACTTCCTCCAGATTAAGAACAGTCTTAGTGAATGGATGAAGCAGTTGGGAACCACCATTGTGGATACTGCCGCCAACGCTTTGGGTGGTGTAGCGTCCCTGATTTTTGATTTTGTGATAGGTCTGGTATTCTCGATCTATATTTTGGCAAACAAGGAAACTTTGAAACGCCAGCTTTGTAGGCTGTGCCGTGTCTGGCTTCCACAAAAGTTTGCCGATTGGGGCATCCATGTTGCATCTGTCTGTGGAACCAATTTCAAGTTGTTTGTCGCAGGCCAGACCACCGAAGCAATTATTCTTGGCACACTTTGCGCTATCGGCATGTTGATTCTTAGAATACCATACGCCCCGATGATTGGTGCTCTTGTGGGTGTAACTGCATTGATTCCGTATGTAGGTGCATGGATTGCAACACTCATTGGTGCTTTTATGATTCTGACAGTAAACCCTTTCAAAGCACTGGTGTTCGTTATCTTTTTACTTGCCTTGCAGCAAGTCGAAGGTAATGCAATCTATCCCAAAGTCGTCGGCGCAAAAATCAATCTGCCTGCCATGTGGGTACTTGCGGCAATTACCATCGGCGGTAACTTTGGTGGTCCTATTGGAATGTTGCTTGGTGTACCAGCGGCAGCATCAGCTTATTCACTTTTGAAAGAAGCAACAGACAGACGAGAAGCAGGACAAAAGAAATCGCCTGCAGCAGAGAAATGAGGGCAGTTAATGGCTACAGCATATATCCTATATAATCCATTCTCAGGCAGAGAAGATTGCCTTAAAAACGCAATGTTGCTTGAAGTTTATATTGATGACGATGTTACATTCATAGATATTACCCGCATAAAGAGCTATCCTGCTTTTATCAATGGGTTGGACGCAGACGATTATCTTATTATCGCTGGTGGTGACGGAACACTGAACCGTTTTGTAAACGATACTGCCGGTATAGCAATTCAGCAAGAGATATTGTATTTCCCAACCGGGACTGGAAACGATTTTGCCTGTGATTTGCGAAGATCTGCTTATACAAATCCATTTTCCATCAACAAATATTTAGAGCATCTTCCGACAGTAGAGGTCAAGGGGAAAGCATATCGTTTTATCAATGCGGTTGGATTTGGAATTGATGGGTATTGCTGTCAGGTGGGCGATGAGCTTCGCAAGTTGCCGGATAAAAAAGTAAATTATACATCTATCGCCATAAAGGGACTGTTGGGGCAATTCAATCCGCGAAACGCAAAAGTAACAGTAGATGGCATTGAACACACCTATAATAAAGTGTGGATTGCACCGACACTAAACGGAAGATATTACGGCGGCGGAATGATGGCTGCACCGAAACAGGACAGGCTTTCGGAAGATCATACATTATCGCTGGTGGTTTTTCATGGAGCCGGACGGTTGAGAACTCTTTGTATATTCCCCGGCATTTTCAAAGGAACTCACGTGAAGCACAAAAAGCAGGTGGAAATACTGACCGGGCATAAAATCAAGGTGGAGTTTGACAAACCCACCCCGCTACAGGTCGATGGAGAGACCATCCAGAATGTCTTGTCGTATACCACATTTTCCGCTTGATGTAATAGAAAAACAAATTGGCAAGCAGTGTAAACCTGTACAGGTTCACTCATTTTCTCGATTTTCCCTCCGGTGCAATCTTCGCAAATTTGCTTGTTGGGGCAGCATCCCCAATCCCCTTTGAACGGTATCTGCGATACCGGCTACGCATTCATCCTGAACGCTTTCCTTACATACAGAAAAAAAGAAATGCCACAACTGATACTCTGCTTACGAGTAAAAGCTGTGGCATATTCATTTATCGAACAGGTTTCTTTTCCTGTTCTTTCTTTTTGTCGATGTTCAAAATAGTTTCAACTGTCTGCTTGGCAATCAGCAATTCCTCTCGTTCTTTTCTCACCTGACGATACTCGGCATAGTCCTTCTTCTTTTGCATCGTCAGCTGATGAAATTCCTCGTACAAGGATTTGCGGGACGGGAGCTTTGTCAGGTTTAATTCGTCAAAGGCTTTCTTTGCAGCCTTGTGATGTGTTATCTCCTGACGGTGTTCCTCAAAGAACTTTTTGCTATAACCGGACTTGCGATACTCCACATAGATTGCTCTGGTATCGTAGTAGTTGTCGATATGCTTCAGCAACGCCTGAACTTCAACGATTCGCTTCTCTGCGGTCTTTATGGAATCAGAAAGCTCATCGAAACGGGCGGACAATTTTTCTACATGAGCAACCAGATCATCATAGTTGCCCAGACCTTTTTCTTTAAGAAGAATTACGGTACGGGCAGCTTCTTTTCGATTGAACTTCTTGGCCCATTTCTCATATCCGACCGTTTTTCCTTCAGCTATTTTTGCCTGAACATCAATAAGCATCTGGAACTGTTTCTGTGCGGGAGCCTTGGCGGAACCACCTCTGGATCTGTGCAGACTCTTACCGGAGATAACCGCTTGCAGTTCCTCTTTACTGTATCCTTCGCCCAGGGAACGCAGACGGATAAATCGTTTCTGTTCCTTTCCTTTGAACGCAGGCTGCTTTCCATCTTTGAACTCAAATCCCATATCAGCCAGAGCCTGAATAAAACCCTCAAAGCTCTTGGGCTTCTGTTTTATCACCTCATCAATAGCTTCACAAAGATTATCACGCTGGGTACGCTTCTTGGGATAAACGGTTCTTTTCTGTCGCTCCCCGTAAGGTTTTGGTGTGATGATGGACAGCCCGTTTTCCAAACAGACCATATCGCTGAGTCTTTGAACTGCCAGACCAGAAAGAAAAAAATTCTTAAACTTACGACTTGCATCCACAGAAGTTGAGTTATAGATGATATGGTTATGAATGTGGGCTTTGTCAATGTGGGTAGCAACGATAAAAGCGTGTTTTCCTTTCGTCCATCGCATTGCAGTTTCATAGCCTACCTGATTTGCTTCCTCCGGTGTAACTTCACCGGGCTTGAATGATTGGCGTATCTGATAGGCGATAATATCATTCTTCTGTTGTCTGCCGGTGGTGTGCTGATACTGCCTTTTGGAAAGAAGGAATTCTTCATCGGCAGTCTTAGGATCGCACTCGTAAGAACTGATAAATTCGCCATCATTGGTCTTTGCCGCATTTTGAGAATAGTCGGTTCGATCAGCCAGACACTGAGCAACCGTCTTGCCTTTGTTTACATGGAGTGCAATCAGTCTTGTTGCTGCCATTCACATCACATCCTTTCCCAAAAGAAAAAGCCACCCGAAGGTGACTTGAGCTCATATTTCTTATGACCTGATAAATTCTCCAAGGAATATCCCTATCGTTTCTGCTTTCACCACTACCCAGACCAACAGAAAGATTGCCAGAATTGCCGTCAATCCCATAACAGCAAGAATAGCCAGCGAAGTCCACATTGCCTGAACAATGCAGTAGATCGCACAGCCTGCAATTACCAGAAGCAACAGACCGATTACATAGGAAGTCACATTGGTAAGCAAATTTCCGAGGCTACAAATAACCTTTACAACGAACAGCACAGGGAGTGCCAGTACCTTCAAAATCATCTTCATAGGAACAACTCCTTTCTTTCTACCTATATTTTACCTGATGGCATTCATACACACAATGATGTCGATGGTATGTAAAGCCGCAGCCGAAACTGCGACTTCCCGACAAGTTGTCGGGGATTACTGGATGGATGCCAACCTGACAAGAACTTCTTTCATATCCGTCCAGATTTCTTCCAGACGCACCTGCAGATCGTTGATGTCGGCTTCATAAATGCTGCCGGTCTCGTTGGCTCGTTTTGCGTACTGGTTCAGGTTGTTGGAACAGATCCGCAGGAGCGAAACCAAGGCTTTCACATCCTGCAAATCCAGATTGATGCAGTAACCATCCAGAGCCATCTTGCGAAGATACGCACCCATGCTTCGGATACCAAGTTCGTCCATCTTCTGATGGATTCTCTCGACTTCCTCTTTGGATGCGAGGAAATGAACATCCTGGTCTCGCTTTGCCATTACAACACCTCCTCGTGAGCTTCAGAGCGTTTTGCAGGCGGAATATGCTCTGCCTTGGATTTCAGATCAGCCAGAACGGAAGGTCGCTCTGTGCTTTTCTTTTCGGCACGGCTTTCCACTGTATCTTCCATATTCAGAGCCGCATCAAGCTCTGCCAGTCGCTGACTTTTCGCCATCAGTTCCGCTTCCTGAGGGAACGGTTTTCCAAGTTCACCTTTGGTCGCTTCCTGCTGATTGTAGAGGTTGGTCAGCTGTTCATTGGCTCTTTCAAGCCTTTCTGGGATGCCTGCAAGGGCATTATCCAGACGGGTGATGTTACCCCTCGCATCGGTGCCAAGGGCTACTCGGTGGCTCATAGCGCCCTTCAGGATGATGTCGTACTCATGTCGGAAACTGTCGAAAGAAAGCTCCATCTGAAACCCACGGTAACTGCCCAGAGGAACAGGATCGGAGCCTTTTACTTCCTTACACGCTGCCAGAATCCACTCACCGGCATCTGCTTTTTCCGCATAATGCTTTCCACGGATGTCCATGCCGCAGAACCCCTCGGAGATCTGCGGGTGAGCTTCTACGGTTTTAATGTCAGCTTCAAAGCCATGAATATAGCCTGTCTGCTTTTCAATCTCAGCCGGGAAGTATTTCAGGAGTTTATCTTCCATGCGGTACTGCTGACTCTGGTGGTCAGCTTTCAGCACCTTCAGCCTTGCCACATCAATGTCCAAATCCATCTTTTCCTTGATGAGAGGATTACCGGCACACAGCGCCTTGATCTCTGCATAGGACAGAGCCTGCTCGTCCACATCGTCACAGGAACGAACCGGCGATTTGGAGGTCATAATCTGACTGATGAACTTCTGCTTGTTCTCCAAGGTCTGATACAGATATGCGTCGAAGGTTCCCTCTGTCACATACTGATACACCTGAACTTCTTTGTTCTGATTGCCCTGACGGATGATACGACCGTTTCTCTGGGTCATATCGGACGGACGCCACCCCACATCCAAGTGGTGAACTGCAACCAGTTTGTCCTGGACGTTGGTTCCTGCACCCATCTTTGCGGTACTACCAAGCAGCACACGCACCTGACCGGTACGAACCTTGGCAAAGAGGTCTTTTTTCTTTGCTTCGGTGTCTGCATCATGGATGAATGCGATTTCCTCCGCAGGTACTCCGTTTGCAATCAGCTTCGATTTAATGTCATCGTAGACATTGAACGTACCATCATTCTTCGGAGTGGAGAGGTCACAGAACACAAGCTGAGTCAGCTTATCTGCCTGACCATCTTGCCAGATGCGGAGAACATTTCCCACACAGGCATTCAGTTTGCTGTCCGGGTCATCGGGGAGCAATGGGTTCATCAGTCGCTGATCCAGACCTAACTTTCGTCCATCGCTGGTAATCTTCAGCATATTGTCCTCGGACGGGTCTACGATACCGGCATGGACTGCCGCAGCTCTTTCCGAAAGCTCCGCTACCATGTCCTGCTGATGTTGAGAAGGCTGAACCACAACAGTCTCAAACTTTGCTTCAGGAACAGGGAGATTCAACTGGTCAGAGGTCTTGATGTCTGCCACTTCCTTGAACATATTCATCAGTTCAGGAAGGTTGAAGAACTTGGCAAATCGGGTTCTGGCACGATAGCCGGTTCCCTCAGGTGCAAGCTCAATGGCAGTCGTTGTTTCACCAAAGGTTGAAGCCCAGGAATCGAAATGGGTCAGATTCTTTTTCTGGAGCGTACCGTACTGGAGATAGCGCATGACCGTGTAAAGCTCGGTCATGGAGTTGCTGACGGGAGTACCCGTGGCAAAGATAACACCACGACCGCCGGTGATCTCGTCCATATAACGGCACTTCATAAACATATCCGAAGATTTCTGAGCTTCGGAAGTGGACAGACCTGCCACATTCCTCATTTTGGTATAGAGGAACAGGTTCTTGAACGCATGGCTCTCATCCACGAACAGTCGGTCAACGCCCAACTGCTCAAAGGTGATTACATCGTCTTTCTTATCTGCGGCAAGGAGCTTATCCAGTCTTGCTTCCAGAGATTTTCGGGTTTTCTCCATCTGCTTGATGGTGAAGTTTTCGCCACGCTGCCATTTCAGTTCTGCGATTGCACCTTCGATCTCGTCAATCTGCTCTCGCAGCTGTCGTTCCTGTCTTTCCGCAGAAAGAGGAATACGCTCAAACTGGCTGTGACCGATGATAACAGCATCATAGTCGCCGGTTGCGATACGGGCGCAGAACTTCTTACGATTTGCGGTTTCAAAATCTTTCTTCGTGGCAACAAGCAATTTTGCACTCGGATAGAGGTGCAGGAACTCATTTGCCCACTGTAAGGTCAGATGGTTCGGCACGACAAACATAGATTTCTGGCTCAGGCCAAGTCGCTTGCTCTCCATAGCCGATGCTGCCATTTCAAAAGTTTTGCCCGCACCAACTTCGTGTGCGAGCAAGGTGTTTCCACCGTAAAGCACATGAGCAATAGCGTTTCTCTGATGTTCACGGAGGGTAATATCAGGGTTCATACCGCCGAAACGGATATGACTGCCATCATACTCACGGGGTCTGGTGGAGTTAAAGAGTTCGTTGTACTTTGTGACCAGAGCTTCACGGCGGCGAGGGTCTTTCCATACCCAATCCTGGAACGCATCCTTGATTGCCTGCTGTTTCTGCTGTGCCAGAGTAGTTTCCTTTTTATTCAGGACACGCTTCTGTTTCCCGTCAGGATCTTCGATGGTGTCATAGATACGAATATCTTTCAGGTTCAGCGTTTCTTCCAGAATACGATAGGCATTGGCACGGTCAGTACCATAGGTCATATATGCAGCCACATCGTTGTAGCTTGGGGAACTTTTACCGTTGATACGCCATTCTGCGGTCATTTCAGAGAACTTGACCTCAATGGAACGGCGCAGGTAATACGGGGTTTCAAAGGTTTCCTGCATGAACTGCTGGATATAGTCGGCATCAATCCAAGTGGCACCCAGACGCACATCAATTTCAGACGCATCCAAGTCCTTCGGCTGTGCCTTTTGCAGAGCTTCCACATTGATGTTAAAAGACGAATCATGCTTCGTAGCCATTTCAGCGACACGCAGCTTGCTTCTCACATCACCGGAAAGGTACTCATCAGCAGTCTGCCAACCTTCTTCGGGGTCGTTAGGACCCATCGGGTCTTTGAAGATAACCCCTCGCAGTTCGGTTTTGATGGCATCGTATTCTTCAGGAGTACCAAGTAGCTGTGCCATGAACGGCAGATCGACCTTGCCACGCTCACCAATGGAAATTGCCAGAGCTTCGGACGGAGTATCTACGCTCGTCACTCTGCGTTCCGGTTTGATGGTTCTCTTGGTGAACATATCCGCCTTGCTTTTCAGATTGCCGTCCTCATCCACATTTTCCAGAGAACACAGGAGGTAGTAGGAGGAATCATCAGCAAATGCCTGACCGTTGGCACGGTTATTGATAAGACCATGCTTTGCGGTAAAGGCATCGTAGGCATCATTGAGTTCTGCCTGTTTCTGAGAAATCATTTCATCCGGGAAGTCCTCAAGCTGATATTCAATCAGCTCATTGACGATACCACGGAGTTCCACCATGCCTTTCACACGGTCTTTTGCTTTCTCATTCAGGTCAAGGTGGCGCATGATGGAGTTTTCACGGAAGTACACTTCGCCATCCACCACGGCATAGGAGAAGTTCTTTACATCAGGGGTTGCAGGAATGGTCTCAGCTTCTTTGCCTTTTTCAGCTTCAGGAAGTTCCACGGCCTGATAGGTTCCCTTAATGTGGGAAACCGCTTCTTTCAGAAGATCAGACAATTCCACACCCTCAATGGGACGGACAGTAATATCCATACCGTAGGCTGTGCTTTCCTCCACCGTATCGCCCAGAACCATTTCAGGGTGATCGACAAAGTAGCTGTTCATGGTATGTCCTTCTTCGGTGCAGTTCAAATGCACCCAATCAGGAACGATGTCGATAGGATGGTCACGCTTTTGCAGGAACAGAATGTCGGATACGACCTCCGTGCCTGCGTTCTTCTTAAAGGCATCGTTTGGCAGACGGATAGCACCAAGCAGTTCTGCTCTCTGTGCCATATATCGTCTTGCATCAGAGTTCTTGGAGTCCATGGTATAACGGCTTGTCACAAAAGCGACCACGCCGCCGGGACGAACCTGATCCAGAGCCTTGGCGAAGAAATAGTTGTGGATGGAGAATCCCAACTTGTCATAAGGCTTATCGGACACCTTGTAGTTACCGAAAGGCACATTGCCCACAGCCAGATCGTAGAAGTCTCTGCGGTCTGTCGTTTCAAAACCGGCTACCTTGATTTCTGCGTTGGGATAGAGCTTCTGAGCAATTCTGCCGGTGATGGAATCCAGTTCCACACCATACAGGCGGCTGCTCTGCATCTCAGGGGGCAGCATACCAAAGAAGTTACCAATACCCATGGCAGGCTCCAGAATGTTGCCGGTCTCAAAGCCCATCTGTCCGACTGCATCATAGATAGAGCGAATGACTGTAGGACTGGTGTAATGTGCGTTCAGGGTGGAAGCCCTTGCCGCAGCATATTCGTCCTCGGAAAGCAGATTTTTCAGAGTGGCGTACTCCTGCGCCCAATTTCCCTTGTCAGGGTCAAAGGCATCTGCCAGACCACCCCAACCGACATAGTTCGACAAAATCTCCTGTTCTTCAGGAGTAGCGTTTCTGTCCTCACTTTCCAGTTTGAACAGAGTCTCAATGGCTTCAATGTTCCTTGCGAATTTCTGCTTCGGTCCACCTTCACCGATGTGGTCATCCGTGATGTGGAAGTTTACCGCAGGAACAGGCGGGACTTCTCTGGTGGTAATGGACTGCTCGATCTGAGCGATGATGTCCATGACTTCGGCATTCTGCCATCCGTCCACCTTGGCATAGTCCTGAATGATAGTGTCCTTGCCGTCCACGCACTGTACGAAATCCAGACTGCCCGGTAAAGGCTTTCTGGTATTCATTGCGCCCAGAGCTTTTCTCTGTGTGTCAGGGAGTTCATGGTAGGCTCTCAGAGCATCTTCAAAGGAACTGTATTCCTTGATGTCCAGCGCACCACGCTTCTGAACATCTTCGGCAACATAGAAATGGTCAATGAAGTGTTCCGGCTGTACAGGCTCGGCAATGCCATAAACCTGTGCGTGTGCCTTTTCATCAGGATAGTCGCCATAGATACGGATGCACTTATGCTCCTGCTGATCGTAAACGGAAGCACCATCATACTTGAACCCGTCATCCTCCATGGTTCCGTCTACATAGCCCTGGGCAGCTTTTTCCGCTTCTTCCAGAGTGTAGTAGTCCAGTTTATCATCGAAGCCGTTTTCAAAGTGATGATAGGCAGCAACCAGATAACGGGGAGCCATGCGCTCCTCGTAGCTGTTAATCATTTCAGGGGTCAGCCACTCCGGTTTGTCGGGAATCGTTTCATACAGTTCACGCATCTTGGCGATCTGTGCATGACGGTTGCCTGCCCACAGATGCTTTTCGCTGTGCTGTCCTGCTCCAAGGAAGTATTCGCAGTCCATGCGCAGACGATCTAACAGCTGATACTCAGGGGTGTAGTCCCTCGGTGCGGTTTCGCCCAGAAATTCCTCTGTAGCGGTTTTTTCTTCGGCTTGAGCATCACCACTTACCGCATGGTTTCTTTCATCCTGAGAGAGCATTTTTTCAAAGTTCTCACGGTTCTCAGCACGGAAGATGGGATAAGCAAGCGTAGGGTCACGTAGCTGAACTTCTCTGTCCGTAATCTGCTCCACAAGGAAAGCAGTATCGTCCAGATATACCGTGTCACCGACCTGATAATTCCATGCCGGTTCCTCTTGGGTGGCTTCTTCGACAACCTCGGCAGGCTGAACCGCTTCCATAGCTGCTACGGACTGACGAACTTCCTCAAGGTAATCATTGGCAAGCCATTCATCGTCAAAGTATTCCGTAACACCCTCAGGGTCAACATAGTAAGCGCCGGTCTGTTCATCCCAGATGGCATACTCACCATCCTCGGTATCGACAACGGCGAAACGCTCGTTGACATCTTCCAAAGGATCTGCCTTGGCTGCTTCGATTGCCTGTCGCTCGGCTTCTTCTTCAGGAGTGAGATAGCGACCTTTCTTCATCAGAGAATCAATTCTCTGTGCCACCTGTGTCCAGGACATTTTCACATTGTCGCATCCGCTTTTGTTATAACGGACACCCTTGGCATCGTGATCTTCACCACTATGCGTTGCACCGGAACAGGCATGAGAATGACCGCCCGTGCCATATTCATGCTTCAGAAAGTCGGCTTTTTCCTTGGCAGAATGGTTTTCCTGCCAGTAGTTGTAGATACGGGCTTTCCCTCCAGAGAAGCCACTTCCACGACCAGTCAGGTCTCTGTTGACCTCATCATCGGTAATGAACTGACGGACAAGGGGCGGATACATCATATCAGTCTGATACTCTCTGAGAGGGGTATCCAGTTCACCGATACGCTTTCCAATCTTATCGAGCTTATGATAGCGGAATCGAAGCAGGTTGGGGTTCTCGGCAAGGGCTTCTCTGAACTCGGCATACTGCTGAACCAGAATGGACTGGAACTGCGGGTCAGCCAGTTTCTCTGCCAAATCCGCCGTTTCATCAGGGAATCCACGGAACTTGCCCTGATTGAGAATCGCCAGATAGTTTCCTTCCTTGGCTTCGCCACTCAGGTCACGGTAGAGATACCACAGAGATTCAGCCAGTTTCTGACGTTCATATCCGGGAGCTTCAACCAGTTCCACATTGGTTGCGAACTGACCGTTTTCAAGCAGTTCCCCAATACGGGTCGCTGCATCTTCCCAAGGGATAACCTGCGCTCTGGGACTGTCAATGGCAGAGGAACCTTTGGCAAGGTGAATGCCATCCTCGGCATACCACGCAGAAATATTTCCGCTGTCCTCTTTGATACCGAAACCGCCATGATAGACCTCTTTCAGAGTCTGGGCGATTTCTTCTACGGACTTCTGCTTCATATACTCCAGAGCTACAATTTTTCTGGCTTCATCGGTATTACTGCCAAGCAGTAAGAAGTGGTCGATTTCCTCCTGGGCAAAAGAAAAAGCAGAGGGCTTGAAGCTCTCTGCTTGGTCGATAAAACTGATTTGTTCATTTTCGGAGAGGAACAGATTAAGCGTTAGCTGTTGATAAGCTCCGTCATCACGACTTCCTCTGCCTGTGCTTTCAGGCTGTTCATGTGCTGCACCCACGCCATCTGATTGGTCTCTTTGTCCGGTGCCGGGTTCTGCTCCAGATACTGCTCCATCAACTGATCCACTCTGGTGTTCGCTGTGTCCTCGATCTCCCACAGATGCGGGAACAGGCTCTCCGTCAGAATCATGTCGTTCAGGAGCATCGGCTTGTTCTGCTCCAGAAATGCTCTGCGCATCCTGCCATACTTGCCCAGAACTCTGTCTCTCTGGTTCTCCAGTACCATGTTCGGAATCTGGTAATCCCCAACCTGTCTGTAATTCATTTCGTTCATCATATTCGCTCCTTTCAGCAGTTCTGCTCTGCTCGTATTCTCCAATCGCTTTTTCGATCTCCCCGAACATCCTTGAACTGATGGCATTGACCGCAGTACCAAGGGCATTTACGGTCTGCCTGCTGTTAAAATCAAAGACCTTCTGGAAATCCTCATGCTCGAAGTAGTTGTCGGGATTCTCCACCAGTCGGCTGTACATTGCGTAGGATACGCTGTTTGCGACCGCTGTTTTGAATGCCACTTCGATGTTAAGTTCATCATACTCCTCAAGGAAGCTATTGGCAACGATGTCGAGGAACTGCTTTCTGTTGTCAGCCCAATACTCCGAAGCAAGGGACTGTGCGATTTCTTCAAGCTGTGCTTCAAGCAGTCCGTCTGCTTTTACGCCGAAGGTGCGTTCCATAGCATCCATGACATACGCACGGTTCTCAGCTGTGACCTCCCACGGTTTCAATTCAGGAGAGGAACGGCGAGTGCCGGTGTCAGCCACATCAAACACATAACGCAGGTACGGCTTATCCCTGTTGGTCACAAACAAGGCGATACCCGTGGAGCCACGCTTCACATATCTGCGATACTTTTCATCGTTCCAATCTTCATACGGCTTACAGAAGGTAGCGCCCGGACGCTGGGCATAAATCATCACCTGTTCGGGATATGTGAAGTCATAATTACGAGCCATCGTAGTCAGAAAAGCAGTCCAGTTATCCTTATTGGCTGTGATCCTGCTGATGGTCTCTCTCGCCATCCCGGAATAAAATCGCTCTTTAGCGTTCATCGTTTACCTCCAATCCTTAAAAGTCAGGATAAAGGTTCAGCCTTTCAAAAGTCTCATCGTCCATACCGGACAGTTTGCTGAGAACGGAATCAGCCAAGGTGCGAAGCTCCGCTTCATCCTCGGCAAGCTGTTCCTTCATCTGCGTGAGTGCTTCACGCAGCCCCGACAGAGTGCCGGGGCTGTAAAGCATCATTAAATTCATTTCATCGTGTGTGAAGTCCATCATTCAATATCCCTTTCCGGATGGCTTCTGGAAGGTTTATGGGGTGTATCGAAAACCGACATTTCTTTCAGCTGACCAAGAACAGAAGGGCGCTCATCGCTTGCGGGAGCTTTGCCGTTGTTGATGATACCATCCAACATCCCGTAATCGTCCTCCATAGCCATCTCTGCGTATTTCAGATAGTTTTCGGGTTTCATAAAGCCCTGAAGCTCCACAAAGCCAATCCTATCAACATAGTGAAAGGATACCTCATGTGCCACCTTTAAGGCTACGATGTCACTCATGGACATACTGTGACCACGGAAGTCTTCAGGGTGGTCGATATTGAACTTGGTGTACAGTCCTTCCAACATTGCGCTCTGGTCGGTGTAAGGAGGGAGACTTCCCGTATAAACCACATCATAATGCTCGATGTCAGGTTCCTTGCCACGACGCTGCAAAGCGGAGAGAGATTCAAAACGCTCATCTCTGGTTTCGTCAATGCGTTTCAGCTGAAGGACTGCATAAGAGTCGGTGGAGCTTTCCAGAAAAGCCACCATTCTGTCATCAGGAGTTGTATTCCCGTGAACATCATCCCATTTTTCGATTTTCATAGGCGACCTCCTTATCGTTCCGGTTCTTTGCGTTTAGGAGAGGGACTGGCAGGCGCAGTCTTTTCTACGGCCTGTGCCAGTTTTTCCATGACCGACTCACGCTTCGGAGGGGCGATCTTATCCAACTGACTTCTCAGCACCTTGGCAACCTCTACGGCAGTTTCCTCACGGGACTCCGCAATGGCTGTATCCAGGAACTCACGGTACAGAGCCGTATTACCAACGGCAAGGTTTGCCTTGATTTCTTGGATATGCGCCTGCACATCATCGACCTGATCCATATATTCATAGGGGTCGAAGTTCTCTGCAAATCGGTCGAGCTTAAAGGCAAGCTCTGCGATGGGGTCATTGACTACCACCGCCTGTCTGCCGACTTCAAAAGCCTGCTCCATCACATCCTCATAAACCATAGCACGAAGCTCTCTGTGTGCCAGATTGAAAGACTCCAGAATATCGGTTCTGACCTCGATCATGGACATTTCAGGGTTATCAACCTGACCGCCATCAATCTCGTTGTAGTTCTCATCGAACAGGGTGTAGTCATAGCCATCGTCACAGGTCTGGATAGCAAGGATTCTGTCCTTGCCGACCTTCCAGGCGGCTTCGTCGCCCATGATCTCAGGCTCTGCCATATAGCTTGCGCCGTTGCGCTCCATGATTTCTGCGAACTGGCAGATGTGGAACACATTCGTGCCGATCTGGGTGTGATACTCGTCGATGAACTTACAAGGCTTCACGACAGTCTCATCAGGATAGTGAATCTGGATGCAGCCACCGTCCGGAATACGGAACAAGTCCTTATAGTGGCTGTCGATAAATCGGATGTCCTTGCCATCCGGGTTAAACTCATTCGTCATTTACGCTTTCCTCCATTGTCAAATTCCATGTTGAACTTGGTCTGCCCATCCTCGGAGACCTCCATATACACCGTGGCATCAAAGGTATTGCCAGTCTTTTTCGACTTGCAGCCCTTCAGCTTGACCTTACCGGAACTAAGCAGTTTCTGTGCCGTGGCAGAAGTCATGCTCTTGCCGATACTGTCAAAGTATCGGTTGTTCTTCCAGAGGGCAAATTTGCAGGCTCTGTTAGAACAGAAAA
Source organism: uncultured Ruminococcus sp. (assembly GCA_937880065.1). The sequence goes on along the minus strand of CALFMA010000029.1, from coordinate 17,996 downwards.
ATGCCTTGGCTTTGTCCTCTACGGCACTCCCGCAGACAGGGCATTTACCAATGGCATTTGCTTCTTTCGACATCAGAACTTCGGAGTCACGGATGACCTCATAGTTCTGAATAAGACCGGCAATCACATCTTTGATCTCGTCCATAAAGTCCTCGCTGGCGTATTCACCTTTTTCAATGAGCAACAGTTTTTCTTCCCAATCCGCTGTCATGGATGGGGACTGAATCTGTTCGGGCATGACCGTTACCAGAGCCGTACCCTTGTGAGTAGGAATCAGGTGCTTGGTTTTCTTATCGCCTTTACGCTCTAAGAAACCGATACGAACCAGTTTCTCAATGATACCGGCACGGGTCGCAGGCGTTCCCAGACCTTTGCGCTCCACCTCATCGGGCATTTCGTCCGCACCGGCAGTTTCCATGCTCTGCAGGAGCGTATCTTCGGTATAGTGCTTCGGAGGGGAAGTCTTTCCTTCTTTGATTTCTGTTTCATGGACAGTCATTTTGTCCCCAACAGAAACGGAAGGGAGTGCCTGTTCCTTTTCGTCGCTTTTTGTCGAACTGTTTTTCTTGACAAGGGCTTTCCAACCCTCATGCAAAATGGTTTTACCCTTTGCGGAGAACGATGTGCCGCCGCAGTCCAGTTCAATGACTGTCTCTGCGTATCGGTGCGGATCTCCCACAGCTACGCACAGTCGATTGGAAATGAGTTGCAAAATTGCAAGCTCACCCTTGGGGAGTTCTCCCAGATTGCATTTCTGCAATTCTCTGGTAGGGATGATCGCATGGTGGTCTGTGACCTTTTTGTTATTCACAACCTGCTCTGCATGGACGGGTACATTATCCACACCCTCCACGGGGAATGTGTGGAAAGTCAGATTTACGATGTCAGGCAGGCTGTGTGCCATATCGTCAGTCAGAAATCTGCTGTCGGTACGGGGATAAGTGACCAGTTTCTTTTCGTAGAGATTCTGGGTGTAGTCCAGAGTCTGCTGTGCCGTGTAGCCCAACACACGGTTGGCATCTCTCTGTAAACTGGTCAGGTCATAGAGTGCAGGCGGCTTTTCGGATTTCTCCTTACGATCTGCCTTTGTGACGTTCGCCACAGAACAGCCTTTGCTGACTGCTTCAGCTTCAGCCTTTTTCTTGTAGCGTTCACTTGATGCAGTAAATCCGTCCAGTCCGATCTGAACCGTGTAGAAAGGTTCGGGCTTGAATGCGGCAATGGCAGCTTCACGCATAACAGCCATCGCAAGGGTAGGGGTCATTACACGACCGACATTTAAGGTCTGCCCGTAAAGGGTCGAAAAAAGTCGAGTAGCGTTGATACCAACAATCCAGTCGGCTCGCTCTCGACACAGGGCTGCTTCATACAAAGCATCATATTCAGTTCCAGACCTGAGATTTTCAAAGCCCTCCTTGATTGCCACATCTTCCATAGAGGAAATCCAAAGTCGCTCAAAAGGCTTTCTGCACCCGGCTTTGTGGTACACCAGTCGGAAGATCAGTTCGCCCTCACGACCGGCATCTGTTGCACACACAAGGCTTGCAACATCTTCTCTGGCCATGAGCTTTTTCAGGATACCGAACTGCTTCTTTGTACCAGAGGACACTTCATACTGCCAGTCCATTGGGAAGATCGGCAGGTCATTGTATGTCCATTTGCTGTACTTGGCATCGTAGGCTTCGGGTTCAGCCAGTTCCACCAGATGACCGACACACCAACTGACAATGTAGCCGTTGCCCTCGATGTAGCCATCTTCACGCTTGGTAGCACCTAAGACTTTGGCAATACTCTGGGCGACTGAGGGTTTCTCAGCCAATACTAACTTCATTTACATCTGCTCCTTTCTCGAAAAAATAAGCAGCCACACACCGTAGTGCATGACTGCTATGTATTGAACCTTTATTTTTATTCTTTTGGTAAATAACTCTTGTCGATTGAAAGATTAACGCAAGTTGCCGCCGCAATATATATCGCTAAAATAATAACCTCTAATACCAAAGAATAATACGGGCGAGGGTAGAATGTTGCAGCAGCCCTTACGATAAATCTAATCGGGAAATAAAGTCCGAGCCATGCAGAAATCTTATAAAACTTTTTGCGGAAGTTCTTTGTTTTTTCTGTTGCACTTGATGCTTTCTTTCGATACGCATATTCAAAGCCACCGATTGCTGCGACAAAAGGCAAGAAACTTAAAAATCCGAAAAACACATTTTGAAGAATTACAGTCGTCATAAACTGTATCAGCAACACCATTACTTCAAGTGTCACCAAATAAACCATGATTTGTCCAAGGTTATCATTCTGTACCTCTTTCACTTTAGGCAAATCATTGTCACTCTGATAATCATCGTTCAACAAGTAGTCGGTTGTAACACCAAACAACTTGCTGAGTTGAAGAATATTATTGGCATCAGGCATTGCAGTTCCCGACTCCCAACGAGAGATAGCCTGTCTTGAAACATCCAACTTTTCAGCCAGATCTTCCTGAGACATTCCATTGGACTTTCTCAGTCCGATAATCTTATCTGAAAGTTTCATATGAAATCCTCCTTTGCTTTGGTGATTTCATTGTATCTAAAATCACAATTTTCCACCACCACATTGGCTTTACATATCCGCAACAAGAGTTTACATTGCTGATTTTCTTTGTTTTGGACTACCGCTTGATGATATTAAAACGATTATATCATATATCTTATCCTTTGTTGTAACGGATTTATGACTTTGCTATGTAAAGGCAATCCGAAGATTGCCCCAGGCATCATGCCTGTTTTTGGTTATACGGGTTCGTTGTCCTCATCGTCAGCGATGAAGTCCACATCATCGTCCTCGTATTCCTCGCTGTAGCCGTAGTCCTCATCATCGTCTACATAGTCCGCATCGGGGTCAGGCTTCGCTGCTTCTTTTTCCTTTTTCTTTCCCTGCATCTTCTTGAATACAAAGAAACCACCACCGCCGATCAGAGCCGCAACAAGCAGAACCACAGGGAGCATATTGGTCTTAGGCTTCTCAGGTTCAGGCTCGATCACATCAGGCTCAGGCTCTGTTACATCAGGTTCCGTAGGCGGAGTCTCTACCACAGGCTCAGTGTACTTGGCAGCTTCTTCCTCGCTCATCAGCATAAGCAGGTCAGCTTCATCCACCTGATTCAAGAAGTGGACAGTTTCATTGCCCTCATCATCACGGTCGATGATGATATAAAAGTAGTTGCCGTTCTTTGTGACCGCAGTAATAAACTGCTTTCCATCTTTGTCAGGAGCGCCGATGTCATCAACCAGAGTCAGATTGCCATCGGGAGTAAGGGCAGGCTCGCTTGCATCCGTGTCCATGTTCTGCATGAACATACTCATAAACATCATAAGCAGAGCCATATCCATTTCGCTGTTCTGTTCGGCTTTTTCAATCAGTTCCAGATAGTCGCTGTGAACATAGCCATTCTTTTCGGGAACGGTGATCTGATACCAGTCTCCCTCAACACCGACTACCACGACTTCCTCACCGGGACGGAGCTGGTCGATGATCTCATAATTCATGCCCGCACCGGTACGCACATTCAGACGGGAACCATTCGTTACCACCTTGCCGGTTCCCATGCTATTATCCTCGGTTTCCTCGGCATCGTAAGTCCATTCCTCACCGTTGAAAGAGAAAACCACCGTGCCATCCTCATTGACGGTCACAGTGTACGGAACTTCCTCGGTAGTCTGATCTTCGGTTTTCTCAGGGGCAGTTTCAACGGTTTCAACCTTTTCCGTGGTAGTGGTCGTTGCACTCTCATCGGAATAGGCAAACGCCGTAGTCGAGAACACTCCCGTACACATCACAAGTGCCAGCAACATGGCACCGAATCTCTTAAATTTCATCCTGCATTTCCTCCTGTTCATTCATAGAATTGATAGTCTCAGGCTTCGGAACCATATCTCCTGCAAACATACGGAGCAGTTCGGAAAGCTGATCGGGGGTAAGGTTCGCAGCGTGAACCAACTCGTGAATCTCAGAGTTTTCTTCCTCACGGTATCTGCGTTCCAGGTCTTTTACTTTGGCATCCCATTCAGCCCTTTTGCGGCGGGCTTTTTCAAGGTCTGCGCCAATCTTATCTAACTTAACACCCAATAGATATTCCTCCTTAATTTCTGATTCTGCCGAAGCAGTAAAAATGCGACTGCCAGTAGTTCGTTTCGATTGAAGCATAGGAAATCGGGTTTCCGCAATGGATCATCATTCCGTTGCCTACATAGATACCAACATGCGATGCACCGGAGGTATCATAAGTGCCTTGGAAGAAAATCAGGTCTCCCGGCTTTGCTGAACTTCTTGGGATGATGTCGCACACACCCATCAGACCGTTTGCGGTCAATCTGCCGACGCTCCATCCGTTTCCACAGTTATTGATTACATAGGAAACAAAACCAGAGCAGTCGAAGGAAGTGGAAGGACTACTGCCGCCCCATACATACGGGTATCCCAGATACTTTTCTGCTTCACGAATCATATTGGCAAATCGTGTGTCCGTCAGAGCTTCGCCCGGAATGTCATAGTCGGTGTACTCACCGGTCACGGCATAGATGTCATCCCCGAAAATGTCGGGTCTGTTGCCGTTGGTCTGGAGCAGGACTGCGTAACGCTCCATTTCATCCTCGGACATACCGGAACTGCCGATCACTCGGTTCAGACCAATGTTTTCCAGTTTCACATTCAGGATATAATACTCATACTCGACTTCAACTTCGTACTCGTATTCCTCCTCATAGGTCTCGCCGGTCTCAGGGTCAGTCCAAGTGTAAGTGCCGGTGCGGGTCTCTGTTCGGGTCCTGATTTCCACTTCTTCCGTCAGGGTCAGTTCATACTGCTGATCGAACAGCCTTTGCAAAGTGCTTTGAACTTCCGAACGGGTGTAGTCCTCAAACTGTACCGTCAGATATGCCGCAAGCTCATACGGGTTGTGGTTGATTTCATCAAGGTCATAACGGTACTCATCGTAGCCGCTATGGGTACGCTCGATGTTGTTGATCTTATTTCGCAAGGCTGCTTCCAGAGCCTTGTAGTCATTGTCTGCGCCGATGATGTCCTCATCGTTGGCAGTAAAGGAAGTTCCCAGAACGACTTGCGCTCCACCCTGGAACATAGCACCACAGGAGGAGAACATACTGGAGATCACAATAAAAAGCAGTCCTGCCGCCAGAACAATCAGAATGGCTTTGGAGTGTGTGGTAGCAAACTCCGTTACTTTCTCTGTGATTGTCTTGGCTCCCTGGGCTGCTTTTCCTGTTGCCTTACCTGCGCCTTTGGTTGCAGTTGCCGTTTTGGATGCCGCATCCTTACCGGCTTTTGCGGCAGCATATTCTTTCTTGATGGCATTTTTCTGTTGCCATCGAGAGAACGGGTTGGAACCGGCGTCGGGGTTATCCTTTTTGAACTTCTCATAAAGGGCATCCACATTGGCTTTATCTGATTTCTCCACCAACTTGTCAGCCTTGGCATGGGCTTTCAGCTTGTGGCTGTAAACAGCATGATCGACGGTGTAGGCAGTGGTTTCCACTGCCTTTGTCATTTCCTGTGCGGACTGAACACCGACGTTATCATCTTCGTATTCAGATACTGCCTGATGTGCTTTGGATGTGATTGTGACCGCTGTGCCACGGGTTGCCATATGCTTTGCAACGGAAGGACGCTCGATTTCCGCAAGCTCTGCTTTTTCAAAACGGAGCTTTGCTTTACGGGAACCGGCTGCATCCGTTTCCAGTTTCAGCTTCGGTTTTGGCTTTGCCTGTTTAGATGCCAGCTTATCCACGGCCTTCTCGGCTTTATCAACCGCCTTATCTGCACGATTGGCAGCTTTTTTTACCTGAGAACTGGCAAGGTCATCTTCGGTGAAACGGAGTCGGGTCGGTCTCTTTGCCATGGATTACCCCTCCTTGTCAGTTACCACCTCGTTCAGCTTCGTGGTCATAATGCGGTACAGTTCGATGTCGGTCGGGAATCTGTCGATGAACGGCAGAATAACATTGCCGTAGAACAGAAGTCCTTCACCCTCACCGGAGTTGGTTACATAGGACAGCTGATGGGGAGAAATGTTCAGACGCTTCGCAAGGATGCTTCTGTCCTCACTTGCCTGATTCAGCATATAGATGAAGTCAGAGTTTTCGAGAATGTTGGCAATCTCAGGGGAGCGAAGCAGGTCTTTTACATTCTGCGTGATGCCGGTCGGCAGACCGCCCCATTTACGGAATCTTTTCCAGATTTCCACGGAGTAGGTGGCTGTCTGTTCTTCCTTCAAAAGCAGGTGGAACTCGTCGATATAATATCTCGTAGATTTACCTGCAGTTCTGTTGGCAGTAACACGCCCCCACACCTGATCCTGAACAATCAGCATACCGATTTTCTTCAGCTGATTGCCAAGCTCTTTGATGTCGTAGCAGACCAGACGGTTGTGAATATCTACGTTGGTTCTGTTGTTGAACAGCTTCAACGAACCCTTAACATAGATTTCCAGTGCAGTCGCTACATGGTGGGCTTCCTTTTCATCCTGTTTCAGAAGGGCGTCATACAAGTCCTCAAGGACAGGCATATTCTCAGGAACAGGATTGTCGAAATATCTCTGGTAGATCTGATGCACACAACGGTCGATAACCGTCTTTTCGATAGGCTGCAAGCCATCTTTACTGCCCATAATCAACTCACAGAGGGACAGGATAAAGTCGGCTTTCAACGCTACAGGGTTATCATCCTCGGAGTAGTTCAGGTTGATGTCCATCGGATTGATATAGTTGGTACTGGAAGAACTGATCTTCACGACCTGACCGTTGAACTTGTGAACCAGAGCCGCATATTCTGCTTCCGGGTCGCAGATGATAATGTCATCATCGGTAACGAGGAACGCATTGGTGATCTCACGCTTTGCGGAGAAAGACTTACCGGAACCGGGAGTACCAAGGATAAGCCCATTGGGGTTCTTCAGCTTCTTTCTGTCCACCATGATAAGGTTGTTGGACAGAGCATTCAGACCGTAGTAAAGGGTTTCTTCACCGTTCTGGAACAGTTCCTGTGTAGTGAACGGTACAAAAATAGCCGTGGAACTGGTAGTCAGACCACGACGAATCTCGATCAGGTTCTGTGCCAAAGGCAGGCTGCTCATCAAGCCCTGTTCCTGCTGATAATCCAGTCGGCGCAGGTTGCAGTTGTGCTTCTGGGCAATACTCTGTGCCTGGAACACATTGTTTTCCAGTTCCTGCTCGGTGCGACCGGTATTCATCACAAGGAATGTCAACATGAACATTCGCTCATTCTGGCTCTGCAACTCTTTCAGGAGTGCTTTTGCATCCTTACCGTAGGTGGCAAGGTCAGAGGGAATGATGTCCATATCGTAGCCGGAACGGACAGCCTTTTTCTGTTCCTCGATCTTGGAACGGTCAAGCTCCGTAATGGTTCGCTTGATGGTCTTGATTGCCGCAGTCTGGTCTACCGACTGGATGTGCATGGTGACGATCTGACTGGACTCCATATCAAGGAAGTCCGCAAGCATACGGTCACTCAGGTCTGAAGCCGTGATCTGGAGATACGACATGGAGCCATAGATACCGCCCATCTGGAAAGTGCGGTTGGTCTTGAACGCAAACGAGGTAGGAGCAATGAAGTCCTTTACGGACAAACCGGATTCAACAAGGTACTTCCAGTCAAAGAAGAACTTGTCGCTATCGCCCATGTGGAACATGGAGTGCATCAGGCGAAGTCTTTCCTTGCCGTTCATCGGGTGAGCAATAACACCCAGACGGCGGAAGTTGTTGAGCAGGTCATTTTCAATGTGCTGAAGTCTCGGCTTTGCCTGTCGCATAGAATCAGCTTCAATACCGAAAGTCAGGAACTTTGTCTTTGTCAGACCGTTGTTGCCCTGAGACAGCTGCTTTTTCAGCATCTGACTGTACTCGGCACGGACGGAGTTGAACGCATCCTTACGGAATGGAATACGGATACTTTTTTCAAAGCTCTCCGCATCGGTACTCATGTTCATAAAGGACAGTTCAAAGTGGATGGAACTATCAAAGAAGTTCAGGAATCCGCACCACTCATCAAAGATGGCTGTCTTATCCTCCTGCTGTGCCAGCTGATAGTTGATGTCCTGAAACTGAATGGTCTTGGTATAAAAACTGTCGGTGACTCGGCAGATGCCGTCAGGGAACATTCTCTGGAAGGGAATGGACTGCTGGGCAGTCTGCGGTACACCATTGTCTTTCTTGGCTCGTTCCACAACAGCCTTAATTTCTCGCTGCTGCTTGCGATTCAGATTTGCAGGCATCTTTACTTCTCTTGCCTGCGTTTTCTTCTTGAAAAACAATCACATTTACCTCCTTTTCGAGTTGATACTGACGCATCAGAGCGTCGTAATAGTTGTTCGTCTGATAAGGGCGAACCTTGGGACGAATGAATTTTGCCTGAATAAAATGCCCTGCGATGACCTCTAAGGGCTGTCCGTCCTTTTCGTACATTGCCAAAAAGAACAGGGGCAGCATGACGATAATCATGGTCATAGCGGCAAGGCTGACATTTCCCATGCTCTTGACCAAAAAGAACAACGGCACTCCGATGAGCGCCGCTGCTCCGAAACAGATCAGCTGTCGTTTGGTCAGATTGAAAAACGCCTTGGTTTTTACCCTCGTCAGGTCACGGGGTACGGGGATATATGCTGCCACACGAAACCTCCTTCCTTAGTGGGCTGAGAACACACCCTTGGCGAGTGTGCCGGTCTTAAACAGAGTGAAACAAAGCAGAACGGTGTAGCCCATGACACCCCAGATAGAACCGATAATGTCATCGGTGAACGTTATCGACTGTACCAGTACCGCATAGATGCCCACGCAGATCATAATGAGGAAGCCTTGGAAGCCGATGGCGAACAGGGATCTCAGGTAGTTCTGTCCGATACTGCTTTGTTCTCTGTTTCCGAAAGTGGAGAACGGAATCGGAGCAAGGCTGACCATCAGGTAAATCTCGATCATACGACCGTAGACAATGACGAAGATGATGATTGCCAGAGCAGACATCGTGACCTGCACGATAAAGGATTGCAGGAACAATCCAAGCAAAGGACCAAGTTCCATTGCCATCAGCGTGTCTTGCATATTCTCAAGTGCCGAAGCATCTACGGCTGTATTTCCCGCTATGATGCCGCCACTTGCGTTTATGACATTCTGCGTGACATCGAAAACCGCCATGGTGATGTTGAATGTGTTTGTGATTAACATGACCGCAACGAAGGTCTTGAACACCCATTTGAAAAATGTCCATGTCTCAAAGTTCGCCAGATTGTTGTGGTCAATAATCATTTGAATTAGCTCATAGCAGGCTATGAAAGTTAGGATCAGACCCGCTATCGGGATAATCACTGACTCGGAGATGTTGCGTACCATGGCAAAGACACCCGGCGAGAAGTTCGCCGGTGTCATGCCAACGGAGGTTGCTATCTCGCCAACCTGGTTGTTGACGGACTCAAACATCCCCGACAGATTACCCATGATGGCTGAAACGAGCATTTCTTTCAGCCAGTCAGTTATCTGTTGGAGTATGCTGTCCAAAGGCGATTACCTCCTTTTTGCTGATTAACCAAAGAGACCGGAGAGCAAAGGAACCAGAGTGATACCGATGAGGGCAACGCCGCCGCCCGCCATCAGCTGCTTCATACCCTGAGACTTCGCACCAGGGTTGTCATTACCGTAGCCTTCCAGAAGATTGATTGCACCCCAGATGCCCAAGCCTGCGCCCAAGGCAACTACCAGAGTCTGAAGAACGCCAACTGCGCTATTGAAAAATTCCATATATTATTTCCTCCTTGAAATGAATGTGGGGCTGGGTACTTCGACCCAACCCGTGTTTGGTTATTGAGTTATCTTTGCCGGTCGGCAGATTAACCGAACAGACCGCTGAGCAGAGGTACGAGGGTGATACCGATGAGGGCGACACCGCCGCCTGCCATCAGCTGCTTCATACCCTGAGACTTCGCACCAGGGTTGTCGTTACCGTAGCCTTCCAGAAGATTGATTGCACCCCAGATACCAAGACCTGCACCCAGAGCCACTACCAGAGTCTGAAGAACCTGAACTGCGCTATTGAAAAATGCCATATATTTTCCTCCTGTAATTTGAAATTTGGTTTTGAAATAGAAAAAGCCCCCCGTGTTACCGGCACTACACCGGACGGAGGGCTGCACATGGGAGCTATTCAATTACAATCATATCTATCACCACCGCCTTTCTGGGCAAAAGAAAATGGTCAGCTTTCCGTTTCATCACGGTTCAGCAGACCATCTCGTGCCTGTGCGATTTTTTGGATACGGCTACTCAACTGTGCAATCGTAGCGTTGATCTCATGCTGATTGTCTGCGTAGAAATAGCCATCAAGATCGCTGCAAATGGGTTCGCCTTTGCAACGGAGGGAATTGACCATTCTTCTGATCTCAGACCCCTTTACATGAAAAACGGTCTCAAGCGTTTTACTTGAAACCGGATTATTTGCTCCTCTGAAATTCTTTGCAAGATATTCGCAGAGTGCTTCTTCGATATTGAGTTTTTTCGCCTTATCCATTAGACCTCCTTCTTAGTCGGCATCGACTACTACATATTCATCACCTGCCTTTAATTTCAGCCTGCGACTGAGAAATTGTTCGATGTTGAACTCGTTCTTTTTGTCGTAGTCTGAGGTGTACTTATAGTTCGGATGCTGCGTCAGATCGTATTTGTCGGACTTGAACGGTCTGACACCACGCAGCTGTAGGATGCACTTACCACCATTCAGAACCGCCAGTTCGTCCACGGTCGCAAGGTCTTTGCCCAGCTTCTGATAGTTCATGCCGTAGGATGGGCTGTTACCTCTGGTATTTGAAGTGTTGTAAGTGTCGATGGTTTCTTTACCCAGAGCCTGATTCAACTCTTTCAGCGTGGTCGGTTCAGAACCGCCGAGGAATATACGGGAGTCCATGTTACCGATGATGGTATCTGCGTTGTCCTTATAGATGGCTTTCAGCTGTGACTGTGCCTGAAGCACCAGACAGGCAGAAATCTCACGGCTTCGGATGGTCGCAACCAACTTTTCCAGATTGGGAATCTGTCCGATATTTGCCGCTTCGTCGATCAGACAGCGCACATGAACCGGCAGTCTGCCCCCGTACACATCGTCTGCTTTTTCGCAGAGAAGGTTGAACAACTGGGTATAAATCATGGAGATTAGGAAATTGAAAGTCGCATCCGTATCCGACATAATCAGGAACAGCGCCGTTTTCTTGTCTCCGAGGGTATCCAACTGCAATTCGTCATAGGCTGTTACATCTCTGACCTCCTGAATATCAAATGGGGCAAGTCTCGCACCACAGGAAATCAGGATACTTTTTGCCGTCTTACCGGCAGCCAGTTTGTACTTCTTGTACTGGCGAACTGCAAAGTGATTTGGCTTTTTCTTTTCCAGAGCTTCAAACATCAGATCAACCGGATTCTGGAACTCCTCATCGTCCTCACGCACCTCCATTGCGTTTAAGAACTCGATCAGAGTTGAGAAGTTCTGTTCCTCAACCGGAGCTTCGTAGTGGATATAGCCGATCAGGGCGCAATACAGAAGTGTTTCTGCCTTCGTCCAGAACTCGTCACCGGCTTTTCCGTCGCCCTTGGTGTTTGCAATCAGCGTAGTCACCAGTTTCAGAATGTCTTTTTCTGAATGGATATAGGCAAACGGATTGTAGTGCATCGACTTTTTGAAATTGATGGTGTTGAAAATCTTGATGTTGTAGTTATGCTTCAATAGGGCATTTCCGCACTCAATGACGATACTGCCCTTGGGATCTGTGACCACATAACTGCTGTGCATCTGGAGCAGATTAGGTTTCAGCCAGAACCTTGTTTTACCTGAACCTGAACCACCGATTATCAGTACGTTCTTATTTCTGGCATTGGCAGGATTCTTCGGTCTGTTGGACATCATCAGTCTTTCCGTCTTGGTCAGGATGATATTATCCTCGAACTTCTGATCCATGAACGGCTCAATGTCCTTGGCAGTACCCCAACGGGCAGAGCCGTATTCTTCGTTATGGCGGTACTTCTTTGCGTTCTTACCTTTCAGGTAGACCGCAAGGCGAAGCCCTGCACCGAAGATGATACCGATCACCAAATCAAGCGGATGAAAGCTCGGTAAAGGATTGCTCAGTGCCACCATGAAGGTATTAAAAAAGCCGAGGAGTTTTGCAGACATATCTGCACCCTCGGCTAATCGCCACGCCTCACCCAAGTTGGTTGCGAACAATCCCAACAGGATATACGGGATGCTCAGGATCAGGAGCTTTTTGATGTTTACATTCTTCATCACAAATCACGCTCCTGTTTCTTTTCTCGAATCTTCTTAGGGATGGCTGCGACAATCTCTTTGAACTTTTTCAGCTGTGCCAGAACGCTCGGTTTCTTATCCTTCGTCAAAGTCCTCGCCTGATGTTCCTTGCAGATAGCATCCAGAGCATCTGCGTCCTTGGAACGGACAAAGACCAGATAACGGGGAGGATCTACGGACTTATCTTTTCTTACGGCAAAGTCCACGCCGTATTTCTTGGCAAGTCGTTCAAAATCTTTGATACCACTTTTGTCGATCTCGACATTGGTAGCACCCTGATTCTGAGATAACAGCTGTTTCACGGACTGTTTTCCATGAACAGCGGGGTCTCTGGCTTTCTGCGCCTTGACCTTTTCTCGGTGTTGCAAATACTTGCGAATACCGGCGACGATAGTTCGTCCTGTCAGCTTGCTTGTACTGATAGCGAGATTTATCGTCCTGTTTTCAACTTCTTCCTGCATGAATCATCACCTCCTGCAAGCAGTAGAGTGAGGGTCATCGTGCCATATCTCTGCGGTCGTAATACAGATTGCCTTTGGCAACTGCGGCATGGCTGATAATCTTGATGTCACCGGCTTTCTGATGTTCCAGAGCTTTCTGATAGCCAACCTCCCCCAGAAACAGGCGGGTTCGTTCTCCCTTATCTCCAACAGGGGAATTGTGAGTCAGCACATCAAAGATAATCATGTGCTTGGTGTTTTCATCGAAACGAGCCAAATCCAGATAGGTGTGACCCTTATATTCCTTGGCACCATCCAGAATACGGCGGCGCTCCATCAATTCTCCAATGGTTGAGCTTCTTTTTTCCATGAACCCTCCTCCTTACAGCGAATCCCTGTCGGGACTGCTCTTGTGGGGAGTGGGCGCTGCCTTTTCGGGTTCATCTGCTTTCTTCACCTTGTCATCAGGCAAAGGCAGAGCCATGATACTGCGCCCCATACGGACGAACATTTCAGGCTGATGGAAGTGTTCTTCATACTTCTTCATCTGTTCAGGAGTAAGGGAACAGAAATCTTCCTCACCCAGACCGACCACCAGAAAATCACCGGCTACGATGTCGTACATACCGCCATCTTCGTCACGCAAGGCACGATTCAGGTCTTTGCCCGTCAGCTTGGCTTCCTCGTCCATGACAAGGGCAACAGGATCTTCATAAGGGTAGACCGCCTGAATATCACCGCCCACAGCTTTCTGCAAGTCCTCCAACTCGCATCCGATCTGCACCGCCTGGGGATACATATTGGGGCGAATCAGAAGCACATCCATCATGGGAGCCTGCTCCTGCTGAATCTCACGCTCTGCCTGAGTACCAAACTCCACGCCGGTGAAGTTCTCAGCATCCAGAATATGCTCGGAATTGTAGTAGGCTGTTTTAACCTGTTCCTCCGCAGCATCACGATTTTCAGCCTGCACCGTGACCGTCTTTTCCAAGGTCTCGGTGATTTTTACGTCATACTCTTTCAAGTGTCGTTACCTCCATTTCTTTGAGATATAAGAAAAGCCACCTATAAACATTTCAGTTTATAGATAGCTTATCTTTTGTAACTCTCCGCAAGAGAACAGATGCAGTCCAGTTCCTCCAGAAGTTCCTCAATGGTGAAGAACAAATCCTCGCTGCTCTCGATATTCTCTCTCACGATGCGGTATTCGGTTAATGCGCCCAGCTGACCATGCTTTTCCATCATGGTTCTGAAGCAATGTACCACCGCAAAACTCATGTCCTCCAGAAGCCACAGTTCTGCTTCATATTCCATGCCGTAGTGGTAATCTTCCATAGAGAAGTTCTCGACGGCAAGAATGCGAACCGCCCTCTGATCGAACAGGTATCTTCCACGGTAATCAACATGGGTTTTCGCTGCGCTGACCGCCTTGTATTCAAAGACATCTTCCATACGTTCCTCCAAGGCTTTCGCCATGCAATAGTTGGAAATGCCCTCTAAAGCAAAGAAATCGTCGGACGCATCCATCATCCAACGATCTTCCTCATCGTACATTTCGCAAAGCATCTTGAACGCTGCTTTGATATTTCTCTCTGTAAACACGCTTTCCTCCTTTTTATCTTTCCATAGATTTTTCCCTTTTCTTCTGCCATTGTTCAAGTAGCTGAATGATTTTGTCCTCCATCTGCTTATTGGTATAGGACTTAGGGAAATACTTTCTCAGGGCATCCGTTTTGAAAGAGACCTTGCCCTGTTCCTCTTTTTTGATCTCATTCATAATGTCGCACATAGCTTCCAGAGTACACTCGCCCTCTTGTGCGAGCTTTTTGATTCTCTGTGCCTGAGATAATGAAGGCGTGGTCTGGGCATAATCCATAGCAGAAAGGAAGTCCTGCTGTTCCTGTTTTGCCAGATAGGAAAGCTCCACCGCAGGATTGAACTTGATCTGACCGTTATCCACCATGTCTAACAGTTCAGGAATCAGTTCTGTCAGACGGATATATCGCTGAACCTGTCTGCCGCTTTCACCGCTGTCAGCACCGACCAAATCGGCTGCTTCCAACTTCCCGACAACTTGTCGGGAAGTTAAATCCGACCTTTCGCCTTGGTGTTTAATGGCATCCAATTTCATGCTGTACGCAAAGGCTCGTTCACTTGGGAGAATCGTTTCTCTCTGCAAGTTTGCATCGACCATTAAAATGATAGCGGCATCATCGTCCATTTCACGGACAATAACCGGCATGGTCTCTTTTCCCGCAAGTTCGGATGCACGATGTCGCCTGTGACCAGAAATGATTTCGTATCCACCATCAGGGTCAGGACGAACAATGGCGGGTGTCAGAACTCCAAAGTCTCGGACACTCTCAGCAGTTTTCATCATTTCCTCATCGTCTACCACTCGGAACGGATGTCCCTCAAAGGGGTGTAACTCAGAAAGAGGTATTTCCTGCACTCGTTCCTGCTGGGCTTCAGCTCGTGACTGGTCGGTAGAGAAAATATCATCGTACCCCTTCAAGCTGATGTTTGCGCCTTTTTTCTGCATTGTGTAACACCTCCTTCGTCAGAACTTTATATGCTTCGGCAACTTTACCTTTGGGATCATGCTTAAAGATACTGGTTCCCTCGGCGCTGATTTCCTCTGCACGGACAGAACGGGGAATGTCTGTCTTGTAAACCTTCAGCTTACCACCGTAGTTTTCACGGATAAGATTGCTGATGTCTTTGGAATAGTTTGTTCTGCTGTCCACCATCGTCAGAAGAATACCTTCGATTTTCAGTTTTGGATTGATCTGCCTTTTGACCTTGTTGACGGTTTCGAGCAACTGTTCCAAACCTTTTGCGGGAAGATACGCCGCTTGAACAGGTATCAGCACATTGTCGGCAGCTGCCAACGCATTTACGGTCAGCATACCCAGAGAGGGCATACAGTCCAGAAGAACGAAATCATAATTCTGTTTGACGGTATCCAGATACTGTCGGAGGATTGTTTCTCTACTCATGGCGTTTACCAGAGAAACCTCCAAACCTGACAGTTCAATGTTGGCAGGCATATAGTCCACACCTTCAGGATGTCTCAGGATACCTTCTCCCGGAATAATAGGTTTTTCTGTGATGATCTTTCCCATCATATCCGAAAGGGTAGGGGACAACTCATCAGGAAACGGATTTCCAAGGCTGACTGTTAGGGATGCCTGAGGATCTGTGTCCACCAACAGAACCCTTTTTCCTTCCATAGCCAGTCCAACACCAAGGTTTTCACAGGTCGTTGTTTTACCCGTGCCGCCTTTCTGGTTGACTACTGCGATGACGGTCGCTTTTTTCGACAAATATCTTCACCTCGCTTTCTTTTGTTTGTGTGCTTCATTTCTTACCACCTCCCTCCAAGTAAAGCCCCGTCATGCCTTACCTTGGCATCGTAATGTGGACCGATGGTGTACGGGGCATTATATATCGAAGCAAGTAGATATTGCTTGATATTGCGAACATCAGTTGTGTTTTCCTTGAAACCATCCATAACAAAACGGATATGTTCTGAGTCCAGTTTCATAAAAGTGCTTCGGACAATCTCTGTCGGCTTATCGTCACTGGCAATTCGTATTTGTTTTCGATTGCTGCACATGACCTCTACAATCAGATGTAGGATAAGGTCGAGCGTATCGTGATCATAGGGGAAATCCTTTTTCAGATAGTCCATATACAGCTGCTCGTAAAAATACTGATAATATCTTCTGAACTCATCCGTCCCATCGACATCCTTTCCACAAGAATCGGAAGGAAAGAAGGGATCAGTATTACTAAATTCAGTATTATTTATATCAGTATTATTACCTTGTCCTTTTGACAGGTCTTGAATTGTGTTTTCGACAATCCCAGAATTGTCCTTTTGACAATTCAAGAATTGTCTTTCCACAGCATCTGTGACGAAGTTCTTCACATAGATCAGGTTCGGTTTTCCAAGTCCTTGTCGCTTTCGCTCGATAAGACCACATTTCTTTTCAAGTTCGTCCAAGAGCTTCACAGATTTTTTCTCGGCACAGCCTAAAGCGCTCTTTATCTCGTCAATCGTAAAGATGATGTAGACACGGCCTTCATCATCCAACCATCCATTTGCAGCTGACAAATTCATGCGATCAAGAAGAATACCGTAGAGCAGTTTTGCATCCGTTGACACATTCCAGAATTTATCCTCTGTGAACAAAATCTTAGGAACTCGATAAAAGCTAAACTGTTCCGCTTGGCGACCGTAAAAATAGTCATACATCACTCATTGCCACCACCTCTTTCCTATATCAGTACATTCCCATTTCTTTGAGAATCTTTTTGGTACACCAACCAATACAAGGATTTGTCCGACCATAGGGACATCCATGGCATTCGCTGACCACCTTTGATTCAGGGATACGGTAATAGCAGTTATCTACACCAAGTTCACAGCCGACTTTTTTATTTTTCCAGAAGTAACAATATCGGCAGTTCTTTGGCTTGTCCGGGGAATAAACAGTCCCACTCAAAGTCGAAACCTCCAATCCTTTAGATTTACCCATGATTTTGGGCATAAAAAAAGAGCGTTTACCCATCCCCGTGCGAAGGGGCGAATAAACGCTCTATGTAATCCTACTTATTTAATTGTTGCACCTCCTGTCATAATATTGAGTCTGTTTCTACCCCAAACAGGCTCGGAACCTGCCAAATCAATGCTTTTTAGCATTCCCTTTAATCATTTCTAACCTTGTCCGCAAATTGCGTTTTTAAGGGATAATGATTGCTGAATCTTAAATTTTTTGCAGATAACTTTGTGCCACCTTCCTCCAAGGTTTTAGCAGGAGTTTCCCAACACCGTTCATATAGAACAGGTGTCACCAATTACCTAATGCATCTGCTGTAATTCAGCCTATTTCAAAGAACTTAATTATACTTCTACAAAAAGATGTTCCCATCCTTTGAGAAGTAGGAATAATTTCGCGGAAAACGTTTTCGGACAACGTCCAAATCCGTCAGGATGCTTTAATCTGAAACTGCTCCCTAAAGATTTGTTTGCTTGTTCAATACTCCAACCAAAACGTTTCCATCCGGTGTAATAACCTGTTGAAGCATTAACACACAGAAAAGTATCGTTCGGGTCAATGAGTTCTAGGTTTAGAGCCTGCAGATATACATTGATAGCCTCATAATGCTCCAGTATAAAGTGCAATT
>CALFMA010000028.1 GCA_937880065.1 uncultured Ruminococcus sp. | reverse complement strand
CGACAAATGATTATATAGTTCTTCTGTATTTATTGGCAAGTTCTATGATTTCAATCAAACGAAACAGATTCTGTTCATAGGTTGTAACAATAATTCTGCTACCGTTATCAGCAGCGATCCAAGGGTTGCAAGAGTTCCGGGGACGGTAACCCAGAATTGCTTTGATATTTTAAATATTGATGAGTACGATGAAGCTACTGGAGAGTTGATTGCATCATATGAACTTGATGTTATGACAGATTGTTCCGTTGTACAAGGTGTTTCGGAAAAATATGATATCATTATACATGATTCAGAAGGTATATATGGCTATAATATTTTAAATGGTGATAAAGAAAAAATATTTTCTTTTGAATATGCCGAGACTGACAATTTAATTTATACATTCGGAAACAGGGTGTCTGTATGTTCAACAATTGATGAATACAGGAATGAAAATATTGTATTAAAAATGACTTCTGAGGGTGATGTTATCGATAAGATTACATTGAGTTCTTTAACCGATAATATTATTCAGAGAATAGATGCGATTGGTTCAGACATATTATGCCTTGAAAAAGATAATATTGAAGATATATATTATATAACTCAAACTTCGCACATCAAAAATAGCTGTGCATCTTGAAAATTCTAATAGTAAATTCCACAAAAGTAATTGAATCAAGCAGCCTTTAACTTAATTTTTAAAACGTCTGGGATTGCTCTAAGAAACTTGTCAACAAAATTGGTTATCTCTTGTTCAGAAATTGTTAAAAACTCCTTGGCGTGACTTACGAATAAATCCATAAGTAAAGAGAACGCCTGAGTAAAACTGACATCTGCAAGTTCATCGGTGCAGCACATAAAAAGCTCACCCATTGAGCGAGGATCTTCCGATTCACGCTTACTTACTGCAAGCATCATATATCTTGTAAATACAACAGCTGTATGAGCTGTCATGGCATCAAAGGAAATAGATCTGCATTCCTTAGTAAGGCAAAGACAGCTTTTACAAACCTTGAAGAAAACCTCAATACTCCAACGTTTACCGTAGATTCTGATGATTTCGTCTTCAGTTAAACTTGTGTCGGTTGAAAGTATACAGAGATAGTCACTTCTTTTATTACGGTTGCGAACAAAAACAATTTTTGTAGGAATAACGTCATCGTTTTTTACAACATTAACGTTTACTGAAAGAAGATATTTTGAACGACCGCGGCGTTTTTTGTTCTTCTTGTAAATATCGCAAACAGTCATCATTTCACCATTGTATTCGTAAAACACCTTTGAAGTCTTTTTTACCATAGCGATAACATCATATCCAAGATTTCTGACTTTGCATATCGAATCCGGTGAAGCAAACCAGCTGTCAAACAAAACATAGCTTGCTTTAATGCATGCTGCTTTAGCCGCTTTGATAAGAGTAATCATAGCATCATTGGCTTTGCTTCTTGAAAGATTTCTTCTTTTGTATGCGTTGGTTCTCTTATCGATTCCTTCAGAAATATTTATTACAGTTTTATCGTTTTCAGAAGATAAGAGAACGCTGTTTACAGGCATAAATGTATTGCCGTCTGACCATCCAAGAGTAAGCATACGGAAGCCGAAAATATATCTGTTTTTGGCGTGATCGTATACTTTTGTCAGCAGTTCAACTTTTTTGGAACGATTTCTTTCAAAAGTAGAATCATCAATTATCAGAACTTTTTCACGCTGTTCTGAAGTAAGAGGGTCTATAGCATCTTCTATGATTTTAGCGGATAATCCGGTAGTGAACTTAAGCCAGTTTATACGAGCTGAATTAAGGAATCTATAAACGGTATCCTTAGCAAACGGTACAGTATCTTTCTTCATATCCATATAGATTGAACGATGTGCAAATACAAGCATAAAAAGATACTGGAATATCTCGATTACAGCAAATCCTTTGATTTTTACCGCATTGGATGATTTCAGTGCAGATGAAACATCAAATCTTTTCATAAAATTCTTTATTCTTTCTGAAACCTGCTTGTTTTCTTCTGCTTTTTGTGTTATAATTTTAGGCATAGTATGTAATCTCCTTTGTGATTTTATGATTAATATGTGGTAATATTATTATAACATTTTTGGAGACTACATACTATATTTTTTTATCTCTATCTATTGAATTTTCAAGATGCACACGCAGTTTCTAACTGCGAAGTTTGAGTAAATAAATATAAATATGATTTCCATATTTATAAATAGGAGTTTTTTATGAGAAAAAAACAATTTTAATATCACTTATATTTGCATTATCATTGATTTCATGTAATAATTCTAAAAATGAAGAACTTATCCCTAATAACGTAGATCAAACAAAAACAATTTCTAAAGTAACTTCGCAGATTAAACTAAAATACTTTAACACAACAAAACTTGAACATGATAATACTACTCTAAGTATTAATCACAATATTTTGTATAATTATAATTTTGATTGGAAATATAATAGTACCTATTCACCTATAACTAATCCAGATGTTGTAATAGATTTTAAAAACAAATTTGGTTACATATGGTGCATAGAAAATATAAATGATAAGGTTTATATTTTTTTGTTTTATCTTGACCTTTACTCCATATAAAATCATTTATATCAATTCTTTCTATGATAAGTATAACATAGAAAGAATTATTCTATTTCAAATTCTACTGAAAATGGATCCACATATTTTTTAGATGAACTTCAAGAATTGTATGAAGTATGTAAAGAAAATGGAATAGAAATAACAGGAACAGTATTTCATAAGAGCGCAGAAGAAATAGAGAAAATAGTAGAGGTATGTAAGAAGAACGGAATAGAAATAACAGGCTCAGTATTTCATAAGAGTGCAGCTGAAATAGAGAAAATTCTTGCTTCCCATACGCGCCTGATCTGCTATGACAGCAAAAACGTTTATCACGCCCTGGAGCAGCTGGGCGTGCACTTCCGCAGCTGCTATTTTGACGTTATGCTGGCGGCGTACGTTGTCAGCGCGGGAGACGGCAGCTTTGACGCTGACCGCCTGGCGCTGTCCTATCTTCAGGAGCTTTACGCCCCCGATA
>CALFMA010000027.1 GCA_937880065.1 uncultured Ruminococcus sp. | reverse complement strand
GACCACTTGTTTGATGCCATTTTAAGCCTGAATACAAAAGATGAGTGCTATGACTTTTTTGAAGATTTATGTACAGTTCCTGAGCTTAAGTCACTCTCTCAGCGTTTTCAGGTAGCTAAGATGTTAAATGACCATCACGTTTACAGCAATATCGTAAACACAACAGGTGCGTCAACAGCTACTATCAGCCGGGTAAACCGTTCAATGAACTATGGTAGTGACGGTTATAAGATTGTATTTGATAGAATGAAGGATAAATAATGTCATACAGCTTTTTTGCAAGATACTACGATGCCTTGACAATGAATGTAAGCTATGATACCATTGCAAAGAGATACGATGAGCTTGTTACCCGCTTTGGTGGCAGAAAGGATATTCTGCTTGACCTCGGCTGTGGAACAGGCTCTCTTTGTGAATGTATGGCTAGACTTGGCTATGATTGTATAGGTATCGATAACAGTGAGGATATGTTAAACGAAGCGTTTGATAAAAAATACGACAGCGGTCTTAACATTCAGTATCTCTGTCAGGATATGCGCAAGCTCGACCTCTATGGTTCTATGGATGTAACTATCTGTGCCCTTGACAGTATAAATCATCTTAACAGCCTTGCAGATGTTAAAAAAGTCTTTGAAAATGTGGCTCTGTTTTCAGAGCCGCAGGGGCTTTTTATTTTCGATATAAATACACTTTACAAGCACAGAAATATCCTTGCAAATAATACATTCACCTATGAAACCGACAATGTTTTCTGCGTATGGGAAAATACCCTTGTGGAAGATACCGACGAAGTTAAAATGAATTTAGAGTTTTTCGAACTTGAAGAAAACGGCTTATATTCGAGAACTTCTGACAGTTTCTCAGAAAAAGCCTATAGCGAAGAAAGTATTGAGGAACTTCTCAGGGAATGTGGATTTGAACTGCTTGCAAAATTCGGGGACGATACTTTCTCCCCTCCTGCCTGCAATTCCCAGCGTATCGTTTATGCGGCTCGCTGTGTGAACAGCGGGCAAATTCTTTGAAAGGAATAATTTATGAGTAATTTATACAGAGCAATTTCTGCCGACGGTTCTGCTTTTGCCGCTGTACTTGATGCTAAGGACATTGTTTCACAAATAGAGCAGATTCATCAGTCATCCGCTGTAGTTACAGCAGGTCTTGGCAGACTTACTATTGCCGCTTCACTTATGGGATATATGCTCAAAGGCGAAGAAAACAGCATTACTCTCCGTATTGATGCTGACGGCCCTACAGGTCAGCTTATGGCAGTTGCCGATTGCTATGGTAATGTAAAAAGCTGCGTTACTAACCCTGTGGTGGAAATTCCCCTTAACAGCGTGGGAAAACTTGATGTTGCAGGGGCTATAGGAAGAAACGGTACACTTTCAGTTGTAAAGGACCTTGGACTCCGTGAGCCTTATGTAGGAGTTATTCCTCTCGTTTCTGGCGAAGTTGCAGAGGATATTGCCAATTATTACGCTACAAGCGAACAAATTCCTACTGTATGTGCCCTTGGAGTTCTTGTTGATACTGACCTTTCCGTTAAGGCGGCAGGCGGATATCTTATTCAGCTTCTCCCCTTTGCAAGCGAGGAATGTATTTGTGCAATTGAAAAGAACATTGCCAATATTCCGCCAATTTCTGCTCTCCTTGACCAAGGTAAAACTCCTGAGGAAATTGCAAATATGCTTCTTGCAGGACTTGACCCAAATGTACTTGATACAGCTTCTCCTCAGTATAAATGCGATTGCAGCCGTAAACGCACAGAAGAAATTCTTCTCAGTATTGGTAAAGAGGAACTGAGCAATATTGCGGCTGAGGGCGAAGATACTACAGTTTCCTGCCATTTCTGCGGCAAAAACTATATGTTTACTCCCGATGAGATTTCTGCACTTGCCAATGGAGCAGTTGAAGAATAATGAAAAGATATATTTTTTCCGCTGCAGCAGTTATTTTAGCAGCTTCATCTGCTGTTTCATGTAATTCAAATAAAAACACAGCAGATTATGTTACCGAAAAAAGTTTCACTGTTTTTACAGATACAACTTATCCTCAAGTTCCTGCGGATAGTATTGATAAAGCCAACGAGGTAACAAAACTGGGGAAGCTGAGATATGCTCTCAACGGGCCTAAAGTTGAACTTTATCACGGTGATACTCTTTCAAAAATACTTGAATTCTATTACACCCCCTCCCCCGAAAATTTTTCCGTTGATGATTTCAATTTTGACGGATATGAGGATATTTTTGTTCCCTTTGAATCCCCTGCCGACTATGGTACTTATTACTGCTATAATCCCGAAAAGCGTGATTTTGAGGAAAATGCGGTACTCAACAGCATTGGCCGAATTATGAAAGTTACTGATGAGGGGAATTTGCAAGAGGATAAAAGTGATGAGTATACCGAGCGTTATGTGGAATATCAATGGTCTGAGGGCAAGCTTAAACCTGTGAAAAAGACCGAATCGTTCAAATCCGATGAAAATGGTGAAATTATTACTAATGTATACGGATATGACCCTATGGGCAATGAATTTCTTGCAGGCTGAAAGGTGAGTGGCTGTTTTGTATGAAAATAAAATTGATGACGCTCCTGTAAAAGCCGTTCTTGTCTGTGTTGATACAGGGGAATTTGACGCTGAAATTTCAATTGCCGAGCTTGCTGAACTTGCACGTTCTGCCAATGCGGAAGTTGTAGGAGAAATGATTCAGAAGAAAAGCTCCTATGATTCCGCAACTTGTATGGGTTCGGGACGACTTGAAGAACTTCGTGAACAACTCCCCCAACTTGAAGCGGAACTTGTAATTTTCGACCACGAACTGACAGGAGTTCAAGTGCGAAATATCGAGGAAATCCTCGATGTACGTGTAATTGACAGAACTACCCTTATACTTGATATTTTTGCCCAGAGAGCAAGAACAAAAGAGGGTAAATTACAAGTTGAACTGGCACAGCAGAAATACCGTCTGCCACGGCTTATAGGACTTGGTACTGCCCTTTCCCGTCTTGGAGGAGGAATTGGCACACGTGGTCCTGGTGAAACTAAGCT
>CALFMA010000026.1 GCA_937880065.1 uncultured Ruminococcus sp. | reverse complement strand
CAGAATGGGTGCTGATATCTCCGTTGACGGCAAGGTTGCTGTTATCGAGGGTACAGGCAAACTTATGGGTGCTCCCGTTAAGGCTTGCGACCTCAGAGCAGGTGCAGCACTCATTATTGCGGGACTTGCTGCTCAGGGCGTGACCGAAATCGAAGATATTTTCCATATTGAGCGTGGATACGACTGTATGGAGGGTAAACTCCGCAAGCTTGGTGCTGAAATTGAAAAGGTAAGTATTCCCGACAGCAATGTTGTTGAAGAATCCGACAAAGCGGCGATTTGATTTAATGCGTAATTATTTTGCAAGCCGTTAGCGGTAAATTAATTAAGAATTAAGAATTAAATAAGGGCGGTGGAGTTTATTTCTGCCGCCACTTCTTATAATATAGCTGTTTGGAAAAAAATTATAAATCAGGGAAGTGAATGAAATGGAAAATAAAATCGGAGAAATCCAGTCTGATATTACATTGGATGATTTGAAAATGTTAATTAAATGCCGATATAAGCACGGCGACAGATGTTTAATGGCAATAGGTATTCTTTACTTAATAGCCGCTATGGCAAAATATATTTATATGCATTTTGTAGGTTTTACCTCCCACCCTTATGGGTATCTCATGCTTGGTTTTTTTATTTTATTTTCTTTTCTGTCTACAGGTAAAAAACATAAGCAGCTGTATACAAAATTGCAGGAAAATGGCGAAACAAGCAATCATTATGAGTTTTATGAGGATTATTTTATCAAATCCAATGAAACAACCACCGTGAAAGTGTATTACGATAAAATCGAAGAAATTTATGAGGATAAGAAATTTATAGCCTGTTTCACGGAAATTGGAAGAAATATGCTTTTCAGGAAAGATGATTGTACGGAACTGATACTCGAAAAGATGCGAAATGCTATAACGCCAAAAAAGAAGTCGAAACTGAAACGTCACAGAATCAAGGGCGATATTCTTTTTTCTGTACTTGCAATTCCTCCAATTCTACTCATAATATTGACCATAATAGTCGGCATAAGAAAAGCTGATTATCCCTATGCCACATATGATTCATTTGCCGCCTGTGCAAAGGCAGGCTATGTTGAAGATGTAGTGGTACACAATAAAAAAATCTCTTTTAAATTCACAAAAGACGGCAGGGACGAATATTACAATGTTTCTGTCAAGGATAACAAGGATGAGGCAATTGAGATACTTGACGAAAACGGCATAGATTGGGAGTATGCCGAATAATTCGGCTGAAAACCTTTGGTTTGGCATAAACGACAGCTTTTTCAATGTGTAATTATAAGGGCGGTGGAGTTTATTTCTGCCGCCTTTTTTGGGCGAAAAAGCCGTTATTTGGCATATATAAAAGCTGATAAACAAATTCAGCATATTGACAAATCTTTGTCATTGTGCTAAAATATTGATTGGGCAGCTAACTCGTGAATATTTTATGTGCAGGATAAAAACCAAAAGTTTAGGAAGAAAAGAGCAGTAATACTTTGTGTATTGCAAGCTTTTCTGACGACAAATTTTGGCTTTTAGGCAAGCAGAAAAATTCAAGAGTTAGTTGGCACATCAATAATAAAGCGGGATAATTTCCTGCAAAAAAATGATATAAGGGGAATTTTTTATGGAGAATTTCAACAATCAGCAAATTCCGCAATACAGCGGACAAAACCAACCGTATCAACAGGCTTATCCGCCGCCGATTCCGCCTGAATTGGCAGAGGAAAAGCGGTTCAAAAGGTGTCTTTACAAGATTTTAGGCGGAAATCTTCTCTATGAAGGCATTATGTTCGGAGTAATAATGTGTATAGCCGTTGTAATTGGGGTTGTACTCGGCTTACTTATGGCATTCAACAACTCATCTGATGCCTTTGATACGTTTCTGGAAAACTTTCAGCATACCGATATGGGAAGTACCTTTGCAGTATTGGTTGCCACATTTTTCTTAGGCTTATTTATGAAAAAAGTCATAAAGCCGAAAGAAATTTTTCAAAAGCAAAAAAGTATGAATCCGAAATCATTTCTTATGATTTTCTGCGTATTTTACGGCTGTCAGCTTGTTTTCTCCCTGCTTGGCGTGGGCTTGGAGGCATTGCTCAATCTTGTGGGATATACGGCACAGGAGGCTGTTGAGATAGCTTCCGGAGGCAGCCAATCAATTTCAATGCTTATTTATGCAGGCTTTACAGCTCCAATTTTCGAAGAAATTGTATTCCGTGGCTATATGATGAAATCCTTTGAAAAAACAGGCGTAGGAAAAGGCTATGCTATGCTTGTTTCTTCGATTTTATTCGGAGTTATGCACGGAAATATCGTTCAGGCACCTTTTGCCTTTGTGGTGGGATTTGTCCTTGCGTATACTGCTATGGAATATGGCATTGTATGGTCAATTCTCCTTCACTTCCTCAACAATTTCGTTATGTCGGAGGGAACAAATTTCCTTATTAAAAGAATTCCCGAAACTCTTGTGCCTGCGTTGGAATACGGCCCTATGCTGCTGTTTGCTGTGGGAGCAATTGCTGTGCTTGTTCTTAAAAGATATGAGGTTAAGGAATACATCAGCGACAATTATCAGACTTCGAAGAAATATTATATCTGGACTCTGACAAATCCGCTGTTTGTAATTTTCTGCGTTATCTGTCTTTTAATGTCACTCCTTACAATTACAAAGCTTGATTAATTTTATGCGGCGGGAATTTTTTCCTGCCGTTTTATTTTAGAGATGCCCTTTAGGCTTATGGCTGAAAATCCGCATTTTTATGCGACATATTTACAAAACCGACAACAAATTCAGTTCAAAGGAACTCTATATAAAGTCAAAAGTAAAAATTATGTGAAATATAATAAAAAAGACTTGCATATTTAAAAATTATATGATATAATATGCTATGGATAAATTACAATTTAATGTTATTATTTAAAAAATGAAGTAAATCAGCGAGGTTTTGTTTATGAAATTGCAACAGCTTGAATACGTTATCGCAATTGCTCAGGCAGGAAGTATTACTGCCGCTGCTAAAAATCTTTATCAGGCTCAGCCTAATATCAGTATCGCTCTTAAAGAGCTTGAATCAGAAATCGGTATGCAGATTTTCTGGAGAACTCCAAACGGTATGGTTCTCACCCCTGAGGGCGAGGATTTTCTCGTGCGTGCAAAAGATATTGTTGAAAGTATGCACAGCCTCGAAGCTGATTACACTAACAGACCTGAGGACGGTATTTCTCTGAGAATTGCTGCTGTCCGTTCAGGCTATATCCCAGGACTTTTGGGCGAATGGATTAACGAGCTTGACAAGGACGAAAAGCTTTCACTCCATTTCTTTGAAACAAGTACAAATAAGGTTATTGATGAAGTAAACAGCGGCCGTGCTGATATCGGCATAATCCGTGTTCCCCTCAGCCAGTATGATGTATATGAGGAGCAAATGGCTAACCGCCGCTTCTTTATGCGTCCTCTCACAGCATTTGTGCTTCAGCCGGTTATGTCCGCTGACCACCCTCTTGCAGGCCGTGAGGAAGTTACTGTTGAAGAACTTGAAATGTACCCCGAAGTTGTTCATGCAGATGATGAAATGCAGCTTCTTGAGCATAATCATATCAACAAGGAATATGAAAGCGGCAACCTCAAGAAAGTGTATGTTCAGGATAACGGAAGTAAGATGATTCTCCTCGTTACAATCAAAGACGCCTATATGTGGGCTTCTCCCTCAAAGGGCGTACCTACGGGCGACAAGGGCATTGTAGCTGTAAGATGCAATGCGGCTACACTTAAAACAATTGATGTTATGATTTGCAAAAAGAGCAATGAAAATAACCGCACTATCAAGATTTGTATGGATTATCTCACAGAAAAGTGTGCTAATCTTACAGGTGCATTGCCTGTAGAAAAGCTTTTGGAGAATATTGAAAGACCAAATATCACAGAAGAATAATAAGAATAGAAGTTCAAAATAGTTCCGCTTTATGCTCCGATGAGTGTAAAGCGGATTTTTTTACAAGAAATAGTGAAAAAACTATGGACAATAGTAAAAATATGTGGTATAATATATTTGAATAATCAAATATAACATCCGAATAGGATAGAAAGGAAAAGTATGTTTCACGAAAAATCATGCGGAGCGATTGTCTATCGTAAGTATCACGGCAACACGGAAATTCTCCTCATAAAGCACATTAACAGCGGACATTGGTCTTTCCCGAAAGGTCACGTTGAGGCTGGGGAATCCGAGGCTGAAACTGCTCGTCGTGAAATCAAAGAGGAAACCAATATTGACGTTATCATCGACCCAACTTTCAGGGAAACTGTTACATATTCTCCGAAAAAAGACACTATGAAGGTAGTTGTCTATTTCCTCGCTAAGGCAAGAAATGTGGATTTCCAGCCACAGGAAAACGAAATTGCGGAGATTCGCTGGGTTGATATTTCTTATGCTTCAACTATACTTACTTATGAAAATGACAAAACCATTGTATCACGGGCAAAAGCGGCGATTAAAGAAAATCATGCGTAATTGTTATCTAAGTCATTAGCTGTTAGCCGTTAGCTATTAGCTTTTTTGGACAGCTGATATAATTTGTAGGGTCACGGCGTGCCGTGACCGTTAAATAATGTAATGGTTATGAATAATCTATTTCGTACCGAAATTGCGGGCTGATAATATCCGCCCCTACAGAGAATTACGGTTTCTGATAAAATTACCGCACCTGTCAGCTAACGGCTAAAGGCTAACAGCTAACGGCTTTAACAAAATTCTGCCCTAAAGTACACAAATCCAAACCGTTCATTTAGTGCAAATCTACAAACAATGAATAAACCCCTTGACAAATTGTTATAATAGTGGTAAATTAATATTAGCACTCAAAGAGAATGAGTGCTAACAGTTGAACAACTACTCTGCTAAGAAAGGAGGCTGACAAAATGGACGACAGAAAACTAAAGGTTCTTGCCGCTGTTGTTGATGAATATATCAGAACAGGCGAACCCGTAGGCTCTAAGGCAATTTCAAAGCTGGAGCATATAAAAGTATCTGCCGCCACAATCAGAAATGATATGGCTACGCTGGAAAGCCTCGGCTATCTCGAACAGCCTCACACTTCCGCAGGCAGAGTTCCCACATATCAGGGCTACCGTCTTTATATTGACGAGCTTATGACATTGCCGGAATTGCCCGATGAGGAAAAAATGCGGCTTGATGAGCTTCTCGGAGATGAAAACACTCCCGAAGAACTGCTTATACAAAATGCTGCAACGGCACTCACGGAGCTTACTCAATGTGCGGCGGTTGTGACAAATTCAGCACCGAGATTTTCCGTTATTTCTAAAGTTGAGGTTATTCCCACAGGAAAAAGGCTTTATGTCATTCTCCTTATAACTTCAAACGGAAGTATCAAAAACAAGGCTTGCAGACTTGAATTTGACCTCAGCCATGAACAGCTTGATTTCTTCACAAAGTATATTGACGAAAATCTCAGCGGAGTTTCCGTTGATGAACTTTCGGAGGAAATGCTTGATAAGATGATAGCCGCTGTGTCAGCCTATATGATAAGCCTTTCACCTCTTGTAAAAGGTATATGCGAACTGTCTGAGGATTTGAAACAGCAGCAGCTTACTGTAAGCGGAAGTGAAAAACTTCTATCCTGTGACGAACTTGACAAAATGGAAGTGGTGCGATTCATTCAGCACAAAAATGAGCTTACCGATTTTCTGGAGGACTCATTCAGCGGAATTCAGGTAAAGTTCGGCAACGAAGGAAAGTTTGCAATAGGCAATTCAAGTATGATTGTTTCGAAATACCGCAAAAAAGGCAAAGAGGCAGGCTCACTCGGAGTCATAGGCCCTATGCGTGTGGATTATAAGAAAATTATACCTTACATTGATTATCTAACACATAAGATTACTGCTCTTATGTCGGATGATGATAATATAGATGCAGAATCGGAGATTATAGACAATTCTGCGGAAAGGAGCAGCAATGACTGAACAGATGAATAACGAAAAAGATGAAATTCTTGAAAACAGCGAGGAGCTTGCAGAAGAAATCACAGAGCAGGAAATCGCTGAGTCAGCCGATGAGGATGACGCTGTAAGCGAATACAATGACGTAGCCGCACAGGTTGCAGACCTCGAAGATAAGCTTGAGGAGGCTAATGAAAAGTATGTAAGACTTTTTGCGGAATATGACAACTTCCGCAAGCGTACTGCACGTGAAAAGTCCGATACATACGCTAATGCTTCCGCTAAGTGTATAGAAAATCTCCTCCCCGTTGTTGACAGCTATGAGCGTTCACTTGAATTTGAATGTTCTGACGAAAACTTCAAAAACGGTATGGTGATGATATTCAATCAGTTAAAGGAATTTATGGCTAAGATGAATGTTACCGAGATTGAAGCTCTCGGAGCAGAATTCGACCCCAATTTCCACAACGCAATTCAGCAGACACCCGATACGGACTACGCTGACAACCACGTTTGTGCAGTATTCCAGAAAGGCTATATGATGGGCGATAAGCTTATCCGTCCTGCTATGGTTGCAGTTGCGAAGGATTAATGCGTAATTCGTAATTAATAAAGGAACTGCCTTTGTGCGGTTGCCTTAAAAAAGCACACTAACGGCTAATAGCTAATGGCTAACGGCTAAAGGCTAATAGCTCTAAATGTTAATTCACAATTTTTAATTATTATTCGGAGGTTATTATTATGGGAAAAATTATTGGTATTGATTTAGGTACAACAAACTCATGCGTAGCAGTTGTTGAGGGCGGTAACGCTGTAGTTATCCCCAACAGCGAAGGTGCAAGAACTACTCCCTCTGTTGTTGCTTTCACAAACAACGGCGAGCGTCTTGTAGGTCAGGTAGCTAAAAGACAGGCTATCACAAACCACGACAGAACAGTTTCTTCCATTAAAAGACATATGGGAACAGATTACAAGGTAACAATTGACGGAAAGAGCTATACTCCACAGGAGATTTCCGCTATGACTCTCCAGAAACTCAAGGCTGATGCAGAGGCTTACCTCGGTGAAACAGTTACAGAGGCTGTTATCACAGTTCCCGCATACTTCACCGACGCACAGCGTCAG